>PKTY01000137.1 GCA_002869725.1 Desulfuromonas sp.
GTTCATTTCCACGAAGTCGGCGCCGTCGATGCCATTGTCGATGTGGTCGGCTGCGCCATCGGCCTGCAGATGCTGCAGGTCGACCAGACGATCTGCGCCCCCCTCCCCCTCTCCCAAGGATTGACCAAGGGGGCACACGGTCCTCTGCCGCTGCCGGCGCCGGCGACTCTGGAGATTCTCAAGGGGCACCCGGTACGAAACGGTGACTGTAACCGGGAGCTGGTCACCCCGACCGGGGCCGCACTTGCGGTGAGTCTCGCCGAATTCGGCCCTCTGCCAGAGATGATCGTGGAGCGTACCGGCTACGGAGTCGGCGGCTGGCTGCTCACAGACCGTCCCAACCTGCTGCGCGGCATCCTCGGTGAGGTCACCGACCGGAAGGGACTGGAGCAGGACCGGGTCTGTGTGATCGAAACCCATCTCGACGATACACCAGCCGAATGGCTCGGCTCCCTGCTTGACCGGCTGCTTGAAGCCGGAGCTCTCGATGTTGGCTACACCCCTTTACAGATGAAGAAAAACCGCCCCGGAGTCCGTGTGACACTGGTTGTTCCGCCGCAACTGAGCGACACTCTGGCCCGGATGCTGCTGCGCGAAACCAGCGCCATCGGTCTGCGCATCTATGAATGCCAGCGGCTCAAACTTCGCCGGGAGACTGTTCAAGTCGACACCGAATTTGGTTTACTGGGAGTCAAGTTGATTTATGAGGGTGACCAATTGCTGAGGGCGACCCCAGAACATGCCGATTGCGCACGTATCGCTGTCCAAAGCGGCCGGCCGCTGCCGGACATCTATCGAACGCTCAGCGCCCTGGCCAACCGCCGGTTCGGGCTGGACTGACCATGCGCAGACTGACCCTTTTTCTGGCCAGTAACGCCGGGCTCGGCTACGCCCCCTTCGCTTCGGGGACAGTCGGCACTCTGGCCGGAATTCCTCTCTTTTACCTGATGGCAAGCTGGCCCTGGTGGCTCTACCTGGTCTGCTGGACAGGCGTGCTGGCCTTAAGCTTCTGGGTCGCCGGAGCCGCCGGAAAACTCTATGGGGTGGTCGATGACGGTCGGATCGTCATCGATGAACTGGTCGGTTACCTGGTCACGGTCGCCTTTCTCCCCTGGAGTTGGCAGTCAGCCTGGCTCGGCTTCCTGTGGTTTCGTCTCTTCGACATTCTCAAACCGCCGCCGGCCCGTTGGTTCGACCGCAGCCTGAAAAACGGCTACGGCGTCGTACTCGACGACGTGGCCGCCGGCCTTTACGGCCTGTGCGCTTTACGAATCAGTCTGATGCTGATCGAACGTCTGTAAAGGACCATCCCCATGCCACAGATTGCCATATTGGCCATCGGCGACGAACTGCTCAACGGCGACCAGACCGACACCAACACCGCGGAGATTGCCAGAATCTTAAGCCGCAACGCCTTCGCCATCAGCAGTTCTCTGACTGTCGGCGACCATGAATTGGCGATCATCACAGCCCTGCAGCGGCTGGCGGCCGATTTCCAGATTGTGCTTGTCACAGGCGGGTTGGGACCGACCGACGACGACCGCACCACACGGGCCGCCGCACGCGCCTTCAACCGGCCGTTGACCCTTAACGAGCGGGCGTTGGAACAGATCCGCCAGCGGTTTCGTGACTGGAAGCGTTCCATGCATCCGGCGAACGAGAAGCAAGCCATGTTGCCACACCGCTCCACCCCGCTCTGCAACCGCCTCGGAACCGCCCCCGGCTTTCACCTTCACGCAGAGGAGACCGATCTCTACTTCCTGCCGGGAGTTCCCGCTGAGATGCGGGCCATGCTCGACGAGGAGGTTTTACCGAAAATCTGTCAACGGTTCCCTGATCCACTCCCCAAAGTCCAGCGGGTGCTGACCGTCTTCGGTCTTCCGGAACCGGAGATTGAAGACCGTATCCTGAGTAAGGGGCTCGCCGCCGGAGTCGAGCTGGCCTTCGCGGTTGATCTGCCGACCATTGAGGTCAAACTCCGGGCAAGCGGTCCCGAAGCCGGCAGCCTGGTCGATCGCGCCGAGTTACTGGCTCGCCAGGCACTGGGTGACTATGTGGTCGGCAGCGGTGAAGAGACCCTGGCCGGCAACACGGCGCGACTGCTGCGGCTGACTGGCAAGACTCTGGCCCTTGCGGAGTCCTGCACCGGTGGCTTGATTGCCAAACTGCTGACCGACCAACCGGGGGCCTCGGAGTTTCTCGACCGGAGCCTGGTCACCTACTCCAACACCGCTAAAACCGCGCTGCTGGGAATTCCCGCCGAGCTCATCGAACATCACGGGGCCGTCAGCGCCATTTGTGCCAGGGCCATGGCAACAGAAGTTCGCCAACGCGCCGGAACCGACCTTGGCCTTGCCGTGACCGGCATCGCAGGTCCGGATGGGGGGACTGAGGAAAAACCGGTCGGCACGGTATTCATCGCTTTAAGCAGTGCTTCGAACGTCCGCCTGGAGCGGTTCAACTTCCCCGGCAATCGCTGCCAGATCCGGCTGCGCACCGCCTGCACCGCTCTCGATTGGCTACGTCGCTCGGCCTTCGAGCAAGAGGCCGAAAGCAAAGAGTTAAGTGTCTGACAAATCTGTACGCGCCTTTCTTGCCGTCCCCCTTGGCGGCAAACTCCAGGACAGGTTGGCGGATCTGCAACGGCAACTGAGCAGAGATCTGCCGGGGGTCCGTTGGACGTGCCCTGAGAACCTCCATCTGACCCTGCGTTTCTTCGGTGATGTAACGCACGAAGACCTTGAAAAGATCAGAGTTTCTATGCTATCGATAGAGGGCTGTCAGCGGGCTTTCGAGGTTTCCGCCACCGGCCTTGGCTCCTTCCCTGATCCGCGACGGCCACGTGTCCTCTGGGTTGGGCTCCGCCCTGTGGCTCCGCTACAGGGTTTATATTGGCGCATTCAGTCTGCCTTGGCTCTGGCCGGGATTCCGAAAGAACCCCGGCCATTCAGTCCGCACTTGACCATCGGTCGTCTGCGCCAGACCGGACCCGACCTGAGCTTAAAATTGACCCGCGCCGCCACCCAACGCTACGGTGGCTTTCCGGTTGACCAGTTGGTTCTCTACGAAAGCCGCCTGCATCCCGGTGGCGCTGAACATATTCCGCTCAGCAGACTGAAGTTCCCCCTCTGCGAGGAGGACGCTGGGCATTGATTGCATTGGTGAGGCTTGATTGTTGAAATCGACACTGAACAGCGACAAGGAGGGTAACCCGCATGAGCAGTACTGACCGCAACCGCGCCATTGAATTGGCAATGGGACAGATCGAGAAACAGTTCGGCAAAGGGAGTATCATGCGTCTGGGTGAGGACATGGCCCTGCCGGACATCCAGGCGATCCCTTCGGGCTCATTGGGCTTGAATATCGCCCTTGGGGTCGGCGGTGTCCCCCGCGGACGGATTATCGAGATCTACGGGCCGGAATCTTCCGGCAAGACCACCCTGGCCCTGCACATTGCCGCCGAAGCCCAAAAACTTGGCGGCGTTGCGGCCTTCATCGACGCCGAGCACGCCCTCGACATCCATTACGCCCGCAAGTTGGGGGTCAAAACCGACGATCTGTTGGTCTCTCAGCCCGACACCGGGGAGCAAGCCCTCGAGATCACCGAAGTCCTGGTCCGTAGCGGGGCCATCGATATTCTGGTCATCGATTCAGTTGCGGCCTTGGTTCCCCGGGCAGAAATCGAAGGGGAGATGGGGGACTCCCACATGGGCCTACAGGCCCGTCTCATGTCCCAGGCCCTGCGCAAACTGACGGCCACCATCAGCAAATCGAACTGCTGTGTGATCTTCATCAACCAGATCCGCATGAAGATCGGCGTCATGTTCGGCAACCCGGAGACCACTACCGGCGGCAACGCCCTCAAATTTTACGCCTCGGTGCGCATGGATATCCGTCGCATTGCCTCCCTCAAGCAGGGACAGGACCAGATCGGCAACCGGACCCGTGTCAAGGTGGTCAAGAACAAGGTGGCCCCCCCCTTCAAGGAAGCCGAGTTCGATATCATGTACGGGGCCGGCATCTCGAAAGTCGGCGAACTGGTCGACATGGGGGTCGAGTGCGGGGTGGTCGATAAGAGCGGTTCCTGGTTTTCCTACGGGCCCGACCGCATCGGGCAGGGCCGCGAAAATGCCAAGCAGTACCTCACCGACAACCCGGACATTGCAACCCAGATCGAATCGAGGATTCTTGAACATTTCGGACTCGTTCCCGCTTCAGCCCCTGTGGAGAAAGCATAAGCCATGGATCTCAATGAAATTCTTTCAGTCGGACTGAAATCCAACGCCTCGGACATTCATCTCAAGGCGGGACTGCCACCGATCTATCGCATCGACGGCACCCTGCGCCCGCTCCCCAAAGCACCACGCATCAGCCCGCAGATGACCGAGCAGATCTGCGAGGACATCATGAATGACCTGCAGCGGGAACGTTTTGAAACGGCCCGTGAAGTCGACCTCGCCTACGGAGTTCCCGGCCTTGGACGTTTCCGCGTCAATGCCTTTACCCAGCGCGGTTCGGTCTCCCTGGTGTTCCGAGCCATTCCATTCGACATCAAGAGTCTCGACGACCTGCTGCTGCCACCGGTCATCAAGAAAATGTGCATGGCCAACCGCGGGCTGATCCTGGTGACCGGAGCGACCGGATCGGGGAAATCGACCACTCTGGCCGCCGTCATCGACTACATCAACGCCAACCGCAAATCGCACATCGTCACCATCGAAGACCCTATCGAGTTCCTGCACCGCGACAAGAAAAGCATTATCAACCAGCGGGAAATCGGTTCGGACACCCAGGGGTTTCAGGTGGCGCTGAAGAGCGCCCTGCGCCAGGACCCAGACGTCATCCTGGTCGGTGAGATGCGTGACCATGAAACCATCGAAACGGCGCTGCTCGCAGCCGAGACCGGCCACCTGGTTTTGTCGACTCTCCACACCATCGACGCCACAGAAACCGTCAACCGCATCATCTCGGTCTTCCCCCCGTTCCAACAGCGTCAGGTCCGCATTCAGCTGGCTGCGGTTTTGCGGGGGGTGGTCTCCATGCGCCTGGTGCCTCGCATCGATGGCAAGGGGCGGGTGCCCGCGGTCGAGGTAATGGTCGCTTCGGCCCGGGTGCGCAAGATGATCGACGACAAGGACCAGACCAAGCAGCTCCCCGACGCGATCCAGCAGGGTTACCAGTCCTACGGCATGCAGACCTTCGACCAATCGCTGATGAGCCTGCTTAAAAACAAACTGATCAGCTTCGACGAGGCGTTGCGCCAATGCTCAAATCCTGACGATTTTAAGCTCAAGGTTTCAGGCGTCTCCTCGACCTCCGACCTGTCCTGGGATTCCTTTGGTGGCGATGCCAAGGATGACGACGAAGAGTAACAACACGCCGGGTCCCAACGCCCTGGCTTCGGCGCTGCACCTGTTAACCGGACGTGACCTCAGTACACGCCGGCTGCGCCACAAGCTGCAGCAAAAAGGACATAGCGACGCCGAAATCGATGCTGCCATCGAACGCTGTCAGCAGTTAGGTTACCTTGATGATCTGCGCTTTGCGCGCGACAGGGTGCGCAGACAGCTCAGCCAAGGGAGGATGACCGGGCGAAGACTCTCCATGGATCTGCGTCAGCAGGGGCTGAGTGAGCAGGTTGCCGTTCAGGCCATGGAGGAAGCGGCGACTGAGTTTGACGAGGGCAAAGTCCTGGCTGAACTGGTGGCCCGACGCTTCCCAGATTTCTCTTACCCGACGGCAACCGCCAGAGATCGCCGCCGGGTCGTGCAGTTCCTGCAACGCAGGGGGTTCCCCCTGGACCAGATTATGACGACACTGACTCGGAAAGGTTTTGATTAGACAATGATGACAGGCAGTGATATTCGCCAGCAATTTCTCGACTACTTTTCTCAGCGTGGACATACGGTAGTCTCCTCCTCATCGCTGATCCCGCACAACGATCCGACCCTGCTGTTCACCAACGCCGGCATGAACCAGTTTAAGGACTGTTTCCTCGGCCAGGAGAAGCGCGACTACCTGCGCGCCGCCAGCTCACAGAAATGCGTGCGGGCCGGTGGCAAGCACAACGATCTGGAAAATGTCGGCCGAACCGCCCGTCATCACACCTTCTTCGAAATGCTGGGCAACTTCTCCTTCGGCGACTATTTCAAGAAGGAGGCGATCGCCTACGCCTGGGAATTTCTGACTGTCGACCTCAAACTCGACAAGTCGCGCCTCTACGTCTCCGTCTATACCGACGATGACGAAGCCGCCGACATCTGGCATCAACAGCAAGGGGTTCCCCGCGAACGAATCTTTCGCTTCGAGGAGGACAATTTCTGGTCGATGGGAGACACCGGACCCTGTGGCCCCTGTTCGGAGATCTTCTGGGACAACGGCCCGGAAGTCGGCTGCGCCAGCCCCGACTGTACCGTCGGCTGCGACTGCGATCGCTACATGGAGATCTGGAACAACGTCTTCATGCAGTTTAACCGCAGCGCCGACGGCACCCTCACTCCGCTACCAAAGCCAGCCGTCGATACCGGAATGGGACTGGAACGGATTACGACGGTGATCCAGGGGGTCCACTCAAACTACGACACCGACCTGCTGCGCAGCATTATCGCCAACATCGAGGAACTCGCCGGCAAACGTTACGGCGCGAACACCGACGACGACGTGTCGATGCGGGTGATGGCCGACCACAGTCGAGCCATGGCCTTTCTGATTGCCGATGGTGTGCTGCCGAGCAACGAAGGACGTGGTTACGTGTTGCGCCGGATCATGCGCCGCGCCATGCGCCATGCCAAAATGCTCGGCTTTGGCGACCCGGTCCTCTACAAAACGGCGTCCTTTGTTCTCAACCTGATGGCCAAGGCCTATCCGGCCGAGGCCGAGCGCGGGGCTTTTGTCGCACGGGTGGTCAATAACGAGGAAGAGCGCTTCATGCAGACCCTCGACAACGGCCTGCGCATCCTCAACGAAGAAGTCGACAAACTCAAGCAGGCCGGCAACACAGCAATCCCCGGCCCAGTGCTGTTCAAACTGTATGACACCTACGGCTTCCCGGTCGACCTGACCGCCGACATCGTCGAAGCCGAGGGTTTCACTGTTGATGAACCGGGGTTCGAGTCCTGCATGGAACAGCAGCGTCAAAAAGCCCGAGAGCACTGGAAAGGCTCCGGTGAAGAAGTCATCGAGGCCGCCTACCACACCCTGCGCGAGCAGGGCATCAGGGTAACATTTCAAGGCTACGATGTGCTGACCGACAGTTCGCAGGTCCTGGCCATCCTCAAGGATGGCGAACCGGTCAGCCAGGCTTCTGCTGGACAGCAGATCGAGGTGGTCACCGCCAGCACCCCCTTCTATGGCGAGTCGGGGGGCCAGGTTGGCGATGGCGGCCTGATCAGCGCCCCGGAGCTTGAACTGCGCATCGACGACACCCGCCGGCCGCTGCCGGAACTGACCGTCCACATCGGCGAAATTGTCAGCGGAACCCTGGCCATTGATCAGCAGGTCACCCTCGAAGTCGATGCCGAACAGCGCCTGGCCACGGCCTTGAACCATACGGCGACCCACATTCTGCAGGCAGTGCTCATCGAAGTCCTCGGCGACCATGTGCGCCAGGCCGGATCTCTGGTGACGCCGGAGCGGTTGCGCTTCGACTTCAATCACTTTTCGGCCCTCAGCGACGACGAACTGAACCGCATCGAGATCGAGGTCAATCGCCGCATCCGCGACAACCTGCCGGTCGATACCCGCGAAATGGATATCGAGGAGGCGATTGCTGCCGGAGCGACCGCCCTGTTCGGCGAGAAGTACAGCGAGCAGGTGCGGGTGGTCAACCTTGGCGAGCTGAGCATGGAACTTTGCGGCGGCACCCACGCCAAGGCCTCCGGGGATATTGGCCTGTTCCGTATCATTCAGGAATCGGGGATCGCCGCAGGCGTTCGCCGCATCGAGGCCACAACCGGCAAAAGAGCACTGGAACTGGTCCAACAGCAAGACCAGACTGTCGCCCGCATGGCATCTTTGGTCAAAAGTGATCGGGCTCAGCTTGAAAACCGCCTTGGCAAACTGCTCGAACGACAAAAAGAGTTGGAGCGGGAGCTGGCCACCCTCGAGAGCCGCCTCAAAGCCGGCCAGGCTGATGACCTGCTGGCTTCAGCCGTCGAAATCGCCGATTTCCGTGTGCTGGCAGCCGAAGTGGAGGCAAGTGACGGCAAAGGGATGCGGGAAATGGCCGACAAGCTGCGCGACAAACTGGGGCGGGGAGTGATCGTCATCGGCTGCGCCTTTGAGGGCAAAGCAAACCTGCTGGTCGCTGTCTCCAGCGATCTCACCGACCGCCTGCATGCCGGAAAACTGGTTGGTGAGTTGGCGTCGGCTGTCGGCGGCCGCGGCGGTGGGCGACCCGACCTGGCCCAAGCAGGTGGTTCTCAACCCGAGAACCTGACCAAAGCCATGGCCCTGGCCGCGGATCTGGTCCGCCGGGCAGTCGGCAATTAAGCTGTTCATCAGCAGCACGAGGCAGTCCACAAAGGGAGCCCGCTGTGCGCATCGAAATGCTGGGGCAACCCCAGTTGCTTCAGGAGAAAGAGCGCCCCACCATTCTGGTCGTCGATGACGAGGAGCTGATTCGCGATCTGTGTATGAGCGCTCTCAAGGGCTACCGCCTGCTTCAGGCAGGAAACGGTCAAGAGGCCCTCGACCTGCTTGATCACCAGCCCGTCGACCTGGTACTGGCTGATGTCATGATGCCGGTGATGAACGGCCTTGACCTGCTGATGCAGATCAAAGAGCGCGATCCGGGGCAGCTGGTGGTCATCATGACCGGCTACGCCGACAAGGAGGTTGTCCTGCGGGCCCTCAAGGCCGACGCTGACGATTTCATCCAGAAGCCGATCAACCTGCTGCAGCTCAAAACCACCATCGAGAAAGCCCTGGAAAAGAGGAACCTGCGCCGCGAGCTGTCTCAACTCAAACAGCTTGATCGCATCAAGGCCGACTTTCTGGGTCTGATTTCTCACAAGCTGCGCACTCCGACCACCTCGATCTCGCTGTTCATTCAGAATCTGGCCAGCGGCACATTCGATTCCACCGACCCGTCATTCAGCGAAGCCCTCAAGGCAATCCGCGAAGAGTCGGACTACCTGGCCTACCTGATTCAAGATCTGCTCTACTACAGCGACATCATTCTGCAGGACGAAAAACCTCAGCTCAGCCGCCAGGACCTCCGAGAAGTCGCGGTCAACGTCCTGGCGGAGAAACGGGGTGCGGCCGCGGAAAAAGGGATTTACCTGCACAATCGGCTGACCGGCCAATGGCCTGCTCTTCAGATGGACCGGCGGCGCATCCATTTTGCTCTGAGCGCCCTGCTCGACAACGCCATCAAGTTCTCACCACGCGGCAGCCAGGTGACCCTCTCCGGACAGATTGGCGAGGAGAACATTTCGGTATCGATCAGTGACAACGGTCCGGGAATTGCGGCGGAAGAAGTCGCCAAAGTCTTTGAGAAATTCTATCAGATCGACCCCTACAAAACCGGGCAGGTACGCGGCTTCGGCCTCGGCCTGTTCTATGCCCGCCAATTTGTCCGTGATCACGGTGGCAGCATGCTCCTCGAAAGCAGTCCGGGGGCCGGCACCACCGCGACCATCACCCTGCCACACAAGGTTCTGGCTGAAATCGCCGCAAATCACTGAACCATCCCCTCAACCCGGCATTTTTCTTTATTGAAGTCGGCGGCTATGCTATATTTCTGGCATTTTTCGCTGGATTCGAGCGGCCTTTGGAGAAACGAGATGTTCAAAGGGACCACCATCCTCTGTGTACGCCGCGACAGCAGTGTGGCTATGGCCGGCGACGGCCAGGTCAGCCTTGGCAACACCGTGATGAAGCAGACCGCCCGCAAGCTGCGTCGCATGTACAACGACCAGGTTGTCGCCGGCTTTGCCGGCAGCACCGCCGACGCCTTCACTCTCTTCGAGAAGTTCGAGGCCAAGCTTCAGGAGCACCGTGGCAACCTGCAGCGGGCAGCGGTCGAACTGGCCAAGGACTGGCGCACTGACCGCATCTTACGTCGCCTGGAAGCTCTGCTGATTGTTGCAGACCGGTCTACAACCCTGATCCTCTCCGGCGCCGGCGATGTCATCGAACCTGAGCATGGGATTGCCGCCATCGGCTCCGGCGGCATGTACGCCCTGGCTGCGGCTCGAGCCTTGACCCGTCACACCGAACTGCCCGCCGCACAGATCGCCGAACAGGCCCTGCTGGTTGCTGCCGACATCTGCGTCTTTACCAATGACCAGGTCATCGTGGAGACTTTGTAAGTGACCAACTTTACCCCGCGCGAAATTGTTTCTGAACTCGACCGCTACATTGTCGGCCAGAAGAAGGCCAAACGAGCCGTGGCTGTGGCCCTGCGCAATCGCTGGCGCCGACAGCAGGTCGCCAGTGAACTGCGCGAAGAGATCGCCCCTAAAAATATCATCATGATCGGCCCGACCGGGGTCGGCAAGACCGAGATCGCCCGCCGCCTCGCCAAGCTCGCGCAGGCCCCTTTTATCAAAGTCGAGGCGAGCAAATTTACCGAGGTCGGATATGTCGGCCGCGACGTCGAAAGCATGGTCCGCGACCTGCTGGAGTTGGCCATCCTGATGGTCAAGGAAGAGGAAGCCCGCAAGCAGCGGGTCAAGGCCGAGGATCTCGCCGAGGAACGTCTCCTCGACCTGCTGCTTCCCGGTGGAGTCCACAACGCCGAACCGGGATCCACCACCGACCTGTCCACCGAAACGGCTGCGGATCGCGAAGGCACAACCCGTGACAAACTGCGTCGTCTGCTGCGCATGGGTGAACTCGACCAGCGGATGGTCGAGGTCGAAGTTCAGGATACCCAGTTACCGACCATGCAGGTTTTCGGCCCCCAGGGGCTGGAAGAGATGGGCTTCAACATGAAGGAGATGCTCGGCAACCTCTTTCCGAAAAAGAACAAGCGGCGCAAGATGTCGGTGGCCGAAGCCCGGCAACTGCTGATCGACCTCGAAGCCGAAAAACTGGTCGACATGGACAGAGTCCAGACGCTGGCCAGGGAACGCACCGAACAGAGCGGTATCATTTTCATCGACGAGATCGACAAGATCGCCAGCCGCGAGGGGGGCCGAGGTCCCGAAGTTTCCCGTGAAGGGGTACAGCGCGACATTCTGCCGATCGTCGAGGGGAGTACGGTCAACACCAAGTACGGCCCGGTGAAGACCGACCACATTCTGTTCATTGCCGCCGGGGCCTTTCATATCGCCAAGCCTTCCGATCTGATTCCGGAACTGCAAGGCCGCTTTCCGATTCGGGTCGAACTGGAGAACCTTGAAGAGGCCGATTTCGTACGGATTCTCACCGAACCGAAGAACGCCCTGATCCGCCAGTATACCGCCTTGATGGAGACCGAAGGGATCGATCTCGAGTTTGGCGAAGACGCCATCGACGAGATTGCCCGAACTGCGGCCCAGGTCAATCAACAGACCGAGAACATCGGCGCCCGCCGCCTGCACACCATCATGGAGACACTCCTCGAGGAACTCTCCTTTGACGCCCCGGAGAGGACGAACCGGCAGATAAAAATCGATTCCTCGTTTGTGCGCGGACGCCTGGAGGACATTGCCTCCGATATTGACCTGTCGAGGTACATTCTGTGAGTCTGAGTGTTTAAGTGACCTCTCGGATGATGTTTGTGCTGTTCGAGCCCCTATGTAAAGCGCCAGTTGACGAGCAGAGGAGCGCATGGAAGAACTGATCAGAAAAGCCAACGTGTTGATGGAGGCACTCCCCTACATCAAGCGTTTTTCCGGCAAGACCTTCGTCATCAAGTATGGTGGCCACGCTATGGCCGACGAGCGGCTCAAGGAGAGCTTCGCTCTCGATGTCATCCTCCTTAAGTCGTTGGGGATCAACACGGTGATCGTCCATGGCGGCGGACCGCAGATCAACCATACTCTCAAGCGCTACGGGATCGTCTCCAACTTTGTGCGCGGCATGCGGGTCACCGATGCTGACACCATGAGCGTGGTGGAGATGGTGCTGGTCGGCCAGGTCAACAAGGAAGTGGTCGGCTACCTCAATCAGCACGGCGGCCGTGCGGTTGGTCTGTCCGGCAAGGATGGCACCCTGCTCCTGTCGAAAAAGCTGCTGCAGGAGGTGTTGCGAGAGGACGGTACTCCCGAAGAGGTCGATCTCGGCTTTGTGGGCGATGTTGTACGGGTTAATAACGACCTGCTGACCACTCTCAAAGAGGGTGGCTACCTGCCGGTGATCGCTCCGGTCGGGGTCGGCCCGCAAGGGGAATGCTACAACATCAACGCCGATCTGGTGGCCGGCCGGGTGGCTGCGGCCCTCAATGCCGAGAAACTGATCCTGCTCACCGACACACCGGGAGTGCTCGATGGCGGCGGCAAGCTGCTGCCGAGCATCGCAGTCGCGGAAATGCACCGCCTGATCCGCGAGGGAGCGATCACCGGAGGGATGATTCCCAAGGTCGAGTGCTGCGCAGCAGCCCTTAACGAGGGGATCAAAAAAGCCCATATCATTGACGGCCGGGTCGAACATGCGGTCCTGCTCGAAATCTTCACCGACCGCGGCGTGGGGACCGAGATCAACCGCTAGAGTGCTCTTCCTCAAAGGGGCCGAGCAACGCGTTCCCCTTGCGACGGCCACAACTTGATACATAAACGGATTTCAAACCATGACAGTCACCGGAACTTCAAAACAGTGGATCAATCGCGCCGACCGGGTGGTGATGAAGACCTACGGTCGCTACCCCCTGGTCCCGGTCCGCGGCGAGGGCTGCCGCCTGTGGGACGCCGATGGCCGGGAGTATCTCGACTTTCTGGCCGGGGTCGCGGTCAACAACCTGGGGCACTGCCACCCACAGGTGGTAGAGGCTCTTCAGCAACAGGCCGCCCAGCTGATTCACTGCTCCAACTTCTACCACATCCCCCAGCAGATTGAACTGGCCGAATGGCTCTGTGAGCACTCCTTCGCCGAACGGGTCTTCTTCTGCAATTCGGGGGCCGAGGCCAACGAAGCGGCGATCAAGCTGGCTCGCAAGCAGAGCATGGAGCGCTTTGGTGAAAACCGCTTCGAAGTGATCACCGCCCAGGCCTCTTTTCACGGCCGCACCCTCGCCACCATCAGCGCCACCGGCCAGGACAAGGTCAAGGCCGGCTTCAACCCGCTGCTCCCCGGCTTCAAAAATGTCCCGTTTGGTGACATCAACACTCTCGCCGCGGCGATCGGACCCCAGACCTGCGCGATCATGCTCGAACCGGTGCAGGGCGAGGGAGGAGTCAACGTCCCTCCTGCCGGCTATCTCAAACAGGTTCGCGAACTGTGCGACCGCCAAAACCTACTGCTGATTTTTGACGAGGTGCAAGTCGGCTGCGGCCGCACCGGAACCCTCTGGGCTTATCAGCAGCAGGGGATCGTCCCCAACCTGATGACTCTGGCCAAAGCCCTGGCCGGCGGACCGCCCATCGGCGCCCTGCTGGCGACCGAACAGCTCGCTTCATCTCTCGGTCCCGGGACCCATGGTTCGACCTTCGGCGGCAACCCCCTGATGTGCACCGCTGCCCTGGCGGCCATGCGGACTCTCACTGAAGGCGGCGTCCTCGACAACTGCGTGGCCATGGGCGACTACCTGCGGCAGAGGCTTCTGCAGTTCAAAGACAAATACTCCTTCGTTCGTGAAGTCCGCGGACAGGGACTGATCCTCGGCATGGAGCTTGATATTGATGGGGGCGAGATCGTGGTTGCTGCCATGGAGCAGGGTCTGCTGATCAACTGCACAGCCGGCAAGGTGTTGCGGTTCGTTCCACCGCTGATCGTCAGCCAGGAGGAGATCGATCAGGCGATCGATATTCTCGACCGGGTGCTGGCCACCGTTTCGGTCTGAGTCACATGACTGCTCTTCCGCGGCAAAAGCTGCTGCACGGCGATTGCCTGGAACATCTGCAAAAGCTCGGGGACGATTCGGTTGATCTGATCCTCACCGATCCGCCCTATAACATCAGCACCTACTCGACCGGCAACATGAACTTCAAGTGGCGCCCGGAGATCAATAACGATCTGGCCGGCTGGGATCAGGCCTTTGACCCGGCCAGGATCAAGGAGCAGCTACTGCGGGTGTTGAAGCCGACAGGAAACATGTTCGCGTTCTGCTCCTACAACACCATCGGCCGCTGGCACCAGCTGTTCGACCCGGTGTTCGACACCTTCCAGTTCTTCGTCTGGCACAAGAGCAATCCAGTACCGAAGGTGCGCCGTCAGGGTTTTCTCAACAGCTGCGAGCTAATCGTCTGCATGTGGAACCGGGGCCACAGCTGGAACTTCGGGCGACAAAGCGAGATGCACAATTTTTTCGAAGGACCGATCTGCATGGGTCCGGAACGTCTCAAGGACCCGAAACACCCGACCCAGAAACCGGTCCGTCTGCTTGAACATCTGATCGGAATCGCCAGCAACCCGGGAGATACCGTTCTTGACCCTTTTATGGGGGTCGGCTCCACCGGCGCCGCCGCCATCAAACTGGAGCGAAATTTTATCGGCATGGAAGTCGATGAGAGCTATTTCAAAGCCGCCCAAAAGCGGCTGTTTGAATTCGAAGCGGACACCGTTTCTCAAGGAGAGTTGATGTGAACAAAGATTTTCTCAGTCTCAGCGACTGGAATCGCAGCGATCTGGACAAAATTTTTGACCTGACCAGAGACCTCAAAGCCAAGCAGAAGCAGGGGGAAGCCCATCGGCTTTTGGCCGGCAAGACCCTCGGCATGATCTTCGAGAAGAGTTCGACCCGCACCCGCGTCTCCTTTGAAGCCGGCATGTTCCAGCTCGGCGGTCACGCCCTGTTCCTGTCTTCAAGCAATACCCAGATGGGGCGTGGCGAACCAGTCAAGGACACCGCACGCTGCATGGCCCGCTATGTCGACGGGGTAATGATCCGCACCTTTTCCCAGCAAGTGGTCGAGGAGTTTGCCGCCTATTGCGATGTGCCTGTGGTCAACGGCCTGACCGACCTCTATCACCCCTGCCAGCTGATGGCCGACATCTTTACCGTCATGGAGCACAAGGGGGAGTACCAGAATCTTCGTTTCTGCTGGATCGGTGATGGCAACAACATGGCCAACAGCTGGATCAACGCCGCCACGGCTTTCGGCTTCGAACTGCGCATCGCCACTCCCAAGGGCTACCACCCGGACGCAGACGTCATGGAACGAGCCACCAAGCAAGGCGCGAACATCATCTACACCAACGACCCGCGCGAAGCGGCCCGCAACGCCCAGGTCTTAAGTACCGATGTCTGGGCAAGTATGGGCCAGGAAGCCGAGCAGCAGAAACGCCAGCAGGACTTTGTCGGTTATCAGATCAATATGGATCTTCTCAAGCTGGCTGATCCTGAATCGGTGGTCATGCACTGCCTGCCGGCCCATCGCGACGAGGAGATTACCGACGAGGTGATGGAGAGCCGCCATTCGATCATCTACGACCAGGCCGAGAACCGGCTTCATGTCCAGAAGGCGATCATGGCCACACTAATGGCGTAACGCGAGAGAGGGTATCAGGGGACAGCTGTTCCGGCCGTCCAAAGAGCTTTCACCGCCCCTGTGTTGGCCAACCCGCTCAAACCCTAAGGAACGAAAGCGTTGACCGATTCAATCCAGATCAGCTGCCCGCATTGCGGTTTCGCACGAGAGACCGATCCTGCCCGTGTCCCGAACCGGCCGGTCAAGGTCAACTGCCCCCAGTGTCAGCAATCTTTCGCCTTCGACAAAGAGGCTGAGGCCAGCCCGGCTGACCAGCTGCCGCAGAATGAGAACAACAGCGCGAGGCCAATTCCCTCCCAGACCAGCTGTCCGGCCTGTGGCCTCACCCAGTCAACCGCAGATCGCTGCTCCGGCTGCGGAGTCATCTACGCCCGCTGGCACCAGCGAATGGACCAGACCGTTCCCCCTGCCGCGGAGACTGAAAAACCCCTGGAATACGCAGGCTTCTGGGTCCGGCTGGTCGCCTACCTCATCGACTCCCTGATCATCGGTGCCGTGCAGCTGGTGCTGACCCTGATTCTGACCTTCAGCGTCGGACTGCTCGGCGACTTCAGCGAGCAGGGAGAGGCGGCCATGGGGATGATCGTTTCTCTGTTCAGCGTAGCCTTAGGCCTCGGCTATGCCGTCTTTTTCACCGGCCACTGCGGCCAGACTCCAGGCAAGATGGCGTTGCGCATCAAGGTCATCCACATCGACGGCTCGCAGATCTCCTACGGCCGGGCGGCCCTGCGCGAAATCCCCGCCAAATTTATCTCGGGGATCCTGCTCGGCATCGGCTACCTGATGGTCGCCTTCGACGACAAAAAACAGGGGCTTCACGACCGCATCGCCAACACTTATGTGATAAAACTTTGAGAGAGTCGTCCTGATCCATACAAAACAATCAATTCAACCCACAAAGGAGCAGTGATAATGAGTAAACAAGGGTCTGTCAACAAGGTGGTCCTCGCCTATTCCGGGGGGCTTGACACCTCGATCATCCTCAAGTGGCTGGTCGAGGAGTACCAGTGTGAAGTGATCGCCTACTCAGCCGACCTCGGCCAGGGGGAAGAACTCGATCATATCCCCGAGAAAGCGAAGAAGACCGGGGCCAGTGCCTGCCACATTCTCGACCTCAAGGAAGAGTTCGCCCGCGACTTCGTGTTCCCGATGTTCCGCGCCAACGCCATCTACGAAGGGCGTTACTTCCTCGGAACCTCCATCGCCCGTCCGCTGATCTCCAAAGCACAGATGGAGATTGCCGCCAAGGAAGGAGCTGACGCCGTCTCCCACGGAGCAACCGGCAAGGGGAACGACCAGGTTCGTTTCGAAATCGCCTACTACCATTTCGATCCGGCCATCAAGGTCATCGCCCCCTGGCGCGAGTGGGACCTGAAAAGCCGCACCGCTCTCGAAGAGTATGCCAAGAAACACGGCATCCCGGTGCCGACCAGCAAAAAGTTCCCCTGGAGTTCGGATCGCAACCTGCTGCACATCTCCTTTGAGGGGGACATTCTGGAAAACCCCTGGGCCGAAGCCCCGGAGGAGATGTACGTGTTGACCGTGCGTCCCGAGGACGCCCCGGATACGCCCGAATACGTCGAAATTGAGTTCGAAAAGGGGGATGCCGTAGCGGTCAACGGTGAACGGCTCTCCCCGGCCAACCTTCTGGCCAAGCTCAATGAACTCGGCGGCAAGCACGGGATCGGCCGGGTCGATCTTCTGGAGAACCGCTTCGTCGGCATGAAGAGTCGCGGCGTCTACGAGACCCCCGGCGGGACTATCCTCGAAGAGGCGCACCGGGCCGTGGAATCGATCACCATGGACCGCGAAGTCATGCACCTGCGCGACTCCCTGGTGCCGCGCTACGCCAGCATGATCTACAACGGCTTCTGGTTCTCTCCGGAGCGCCAGGTGCTCCAGGCGCTGATCGACGAGTCGCAGAAGACTGTCAACGGCAAGGCGCGTATCAAGCTCTACAAGGGACATGCCAGGGTGGTCGGCCGCGATTCGACCAGCGACAGCCTGTTTAACGTCGACTTTGCTACCTTCGAAGCCGACGAGGTTTACAACCAGGCCGATGCCGAAGGATTCATCAAGCTCAACGCCCTGCGCATGCGCATCGCGGCGATGCAACGGCAAGCCAAATCATGAGGAGAGGTTTGCAGGGGCACAGCATGCCGTGCCCCTGCAGGCATCATGGAATTTCACAAACAGCACATTCTGACCTCGGTGGTCGCCTGCATCATCGATGAACAGAGCCGGGTCCTGCTCACGCGGCGCTGCATCGAGCCGTTTTGCGGCCAGTGGGTGATGCCGGGGGGCAAGATCGACCATGGCGAGCCGTTGCTGGAAGCGTTGCACCGGGAAGTGCGCGAAGAAGTCGGCCTGCAGATCCATGTCGATCGTCTGCTCGATGTCTACGAACACGTCGCCCATGGCGCCAATCGCAGTCATTACGTGATCCTCTACTATCGGGCTCACCCCCTCTCCCTGGAGCTCGCTCCCAACGGCGACGAGGTGACTGAAGCAGTCTGGGTCAGCGCCGACCGGCTGGTGGAGTTCAACATGACCCCCGGCACCCGCCACATTCTGGCCCAGGTCTACCCTGGGCAGTTACGCGACCCCGGCCAGCCGGATGACGAACTGGCCAACCGCGACCTAGCCGAAAACCTGCGAATCTCCGGCTAGCATCATGTTTGAGATTGTCGAAAAACAGGTCCAGCTCAAGTTCCCGCCGGGACATCACCTGCACTGCATGCTCTGCCAGATTCCAAACCGGATCGGCTGGCGGGATTCGGTCTGCCGGCTCCTCGATCCGGAGCCGAAATGGCGCCAGATCCATTCGATCCTCGAACTGGTGGCAACCGGCACCGGCAACCTGAGCAAACTGCATTTCCTGATCTTTCCTGAAGCCTCTCTCCCCTTCGTTCATATCGATGAAGCCCTGGAGGAGATCGATCGCCGCTTTCGACCGAACACGGTCACCATCCTTGGCGTTGAACACATCAAGTTGCGCACCTACCTGGGGCTGCTCAAACAGTTCGCCGAGGATAACCAAGAGGCCCTGCAGAGTGTCCGGAAGGATTTGGCCGCCGCCGAGATCGACAGCATACCGGTCAACTGCTGCATCACCGCCATCAAGGAGGCCGATGGCCGACTGAGGGTCTTCCTGCAGGCCAAGCGCCACCCTTTCTTCGCCGAGGAGACCATCGACCCCTTCCACGACCTTTACCGTGGCAAGATCTTCCCGCTGCTGCGCTGCACCCCCAACGGCTTCAACTTCATGTCGCTGATCTGTCTCGACTATGTCTACCGCGACCTCTACCAGTCGAACATCACGGCAGTCATCGACAAGGCCAACAGTCTGTTCCACCAGACCCGCCAGCGTCTCGACCTGCTCTGCGTCATTGAATGCAACCCCAAACCGGAGCACCGGGCATTTCGCGATGTAGTCAACGGCTTCTACGGCGAGTATCTCGCCTACACCCCGGGGGTACGCGACACCGTCACCCTGTTCTGCAACAGCTCTGACCAGACCACCGGTCTGGGGGATCAGACCGACACTCAGTTCGGCCACTCGATGGTGGTCATGCACAAAAACCACAAGACGGTCAACGCCGCCAGCGACGAGTACCAGACCGACGATTACCACGGGCTACCGGTCTGCCGCCTGCGTTTCGGAACCGAAACCCGGCTCTATTTCTTCAACCTGCCCTTATTTCACGAACTCGACCCGCGCACCACCCGCTACCCCCTGAAAATCCACGCGATTTATGAGGAGCAGGGAGGACATTGGGGGCGCCTTGCCGATCTGGCCAATGAACAAGCTATACTCAAACACGACTTCACCACAGCACAGAGGCTGGATGGTGCGGAGACTCGAAAAGGAACTGAACCACAATGACAGAAAGTAAACTCTGGGGAGGACGTTTCTCCCAGCCGACCGATGCCTTTGTCGAGGAGTTCACTGCCTCGATCCAGTTCGACCAGCGCCTCTACCGCTATGACATCCTCGGTTCGCAAGTTCACGCCCGGATGCTGGCCAAGCAGGGGATCATCGCTCACAACGATGCCGAAACCATTGTTGAAGGGCTGCAGGAGATTCTGACCGAGATCGAGGCCGGCGCCTTCGAGTTCTCGATCTCCCGCGAAGACATCCATATGAATATCGAGGCGCGCCTGATCGAGAAGATCGGCGCGACCGGAGGACGGTTGCATACCGCCCGCTCGCGCAATGACCAGGTGGCTCTTGATGTGCGTCTTTACCTGCGCGACGAGGTCGACGC
Source organism: Desulfuromonas sp. (assembly GCA_002869725.1). GTDB lineage: Bacteria > Desulfobacterota > Desulfuromonadia > Desulfuromonadales > BM103 > BM103. The sequence goes on from PKTY01000137.1 coordinate 19,841, forward strand.
CATCCACACCGCCATCGGCCGCCTGATCGCAGCCCTGCTTGAGCAGGCGGCCGGCAACCTCGATGTGATCATGCCGGGCTACACTCACCTGCAGACCGCTCAGCCAGTGCTGTTCGCCCATCATATGCTCGCCTATGTCGAGATGTTCAGCCGCGACGCCGGCCGTCTGCGCGACCTGCGCAAACGGCTCAACCTGCTGCCGCTGGGGGCCGGAGCCCTGGCCGGAACCACCTTCCCCATCGACCGCGAGTGGGTCGCCGAACAGCTCGACTTCGACGGGGTCACCCGCAACAGCCTCGACAGTGTTTCCGACCGCGACTTCGCCATCGAGTTCGGTAGTTTTTCCAGCCTGCTGATGATGCACCTCTCGCGGCTCTCCGAGGAGTTGATCCTCTGGTCGAGTGCCGACTTCGCCTTCATCGACCTGTCCGACGCCTTCTGCACCGGTTCCTCAATCATGCCGCAGAAGAAGAACCCCGATGTCCCCGAACTGGTGCGCGGCAAGACCGGACGGGTCTACGGCAACCTGATCAGCCTTTTGACCCTGATGAAGTCGCTGCCTCTGGCCTACAACAAAGACATGCAGGAAGACAAGGAGCCCCTGTTCGATACCATCGACACAGTGCGCGGCAGTCTCAAGGTCTTTGCCGAGATGATTAGCGAGATGCAGGTCAAGCCGCAGGCAATGCGCCAGGCTGCTGGCCGTGGTTATTCGACAGCGACCGACATTGCCGACTACCTGGTCCGCAAGGGGCTGCCGTTTCGCAACGCCCACGAAGTGGTCGGCAAGACCGTGCGCTACTGCGTGGAGACCGGCAAGGACATCCCGGAGCTCAGCCTTGATGAATTCAGGCAGTTTTCAACCGATATTGAGGCCGATATCTTCGACTTCGTGACTCTTGAAGCCTCGGTCAACGCCCGCAGGGCGACCGGTGGCACCGCCCGCAGCTCGGTCGAGGGAGAAATTTCCCTGGCACGGAATCGGCTACAGACAGACTTTTCATGAAAAGCCTCGAGAGCTGGAAAAATTCTGTTCGGCCAGCCCTTGCCGGGGTCTCAATTGCCCTGAGCCTGCTGCTGTTGCTGCTGGGCACAGGCTGCGCCCGAAAAGGACCTCTCCAGCCAAAACTGCACTCTCTGCCTGACGCTCCACAGCCGTTGACCATTCTCCAGCGCGGCGAAGGGTTGCTGCTCGGCTGGTCGCTCCCCACCCGTAACCTGGACGGCAGTCCCGCTGAAGACCTCACCGGCTTTCGCATCCTGAGAATGACCTATTCCTCCGAAAACGGCTGCTCCAGCTGCCGCCAGCCGGGCGATCTCCGGGCCAGCATCGACATCGACTATCCAGAGCCGGCACAACGCATCGGCAGACGCTTCTACTGGCTGGACGAACAGCTAACCGTCGGCAAAGGATACCGCTACCTGGTCCAACCCCTGACAGTCGGTGGTCGTCCCGGCGCAGGAGCTGACATCAGTCAGGTTCTGCAATGTCCGCCGCCGGCACCTGAGGGCCTGCAGGCCTCAACTGAAGACGGCGTGGTCAGGGTCACCTGGCAACAGCCGGCACTCGACACCGGGATGGAGCTGCTCGGCTTTCAGGTCTACCGGCGGCGGGGCGACACCCCCTTTCCCCCCATCCCCCTCAATCTGCAGCCCCTTCAAACAACCGAGCTGGTCGATGAAAGTCCGCGTGATGGTCATCCTTACCAATATCGTATCGGCACCCTGGTCCAGATCGGCGAAATGCGCCTGGAAAGCGCTCTGTCCACCGCTCTGCACGTCAGCTTACCAGTCCGCTGATCCCCCTTTACATCGACCTGTCACTGTGTTAGGTACAGGGTTTGGCAGGTTCTGAGCCCAAACACGGCTGTACCCATTATATTACCCAGAATTCAGGAGGAACCGACTATGTTCAGTGGCTCCATGGTTGCAATCGTCACCCCCTTTGACCGGGACGGCAAGTTCGCCGAGGAGACCTACCGGCAACTCATTGAGTTTCAGATCGAGAACGGTACGGATGTGATCGTTCCGTGCGGCACCACCGGTGAATCGGCCACTCTCGACTTCGAAGAGCACGCATACGTGATCAAGACCTGTATCGACCAGGTTAACAAGCGGGTTCAGGTCATCGCCGGCACCGGCGCCAACAGCACGGCGGAAGCGATCCACCTTTCCCAAAATGCCAAAACGATGGGAGCCGACGGTCTGCTGCTGGTCTGCCCCTACTACAACAAGCCTTCTCAGGAAGGGATCTACCAGCACTACCGCAAGATCGCCAACGAGGTCGCCCTCCCCCAGGTGCTTTACAATGTTCCTGGCCGCACCGGGGTCAACATGAGCGCCGACACCACGGTGCGCCTGGCGGAGACCACCAACATCGTCGCCATCAAGGAAGCCTCCGGGAGCCTGACCCAGGTCAGCGAGATCCTAGCCCGGGCCGGCGACAAAATCGATGTCATCTCCGGTGACGACTTCCTGACCTACCCGATGATGTGCTGCGGAGCAAAAGGGGTCATCTCGGTTTCGGCCAACGCCATTCCCAAGCAAGTCAAAAATATGGTCGAAGCCGTGCAGTGCGGCGACTATCAGACCGGCTGCCGGCTCCACCTCGAACTGCTCGAGTTCCACACCGCCATGTTTATTGAATCGAATCCGGTGCCGGTGAAAAAAACTCTTGCCCTGATGGGCATGATTGAGGCCGGTGTGCGGCTCCCCCTGGTGGAGATGAGCGAGGCGACCCTCGAAAAACTCAAGGTGATACTGCGCAAGTACAAGGTTATCTGACCAATCATCGATGAGCATGTTTCGCAATCCTGCTGTATCGAAGCTCTGGAGCAATTGTAGGAAATGACTATGATCAAAATAGCCGTTACCGGTGCCGCCGGCCGCATGGGCCAGCGAATCATCAGTCTGGTCACCGAAGCCAACGAACTGATGGTCAGTGGCGCGGTGGAGATGCCGATCCACAAAGCCGTCGGCCAGGACGCAGGGCTTACCGCCGGCTGCGGGATGCTCGACCTCAAGATCACCGACAGCCTGGAACGGGCGATGCAGGTGAGTGACGTACTCATCGACTTCACCTTTCCCGAGGTGACTCTGGAGAATGCCGCGATCTGCTGTGAGCTGGGGAAACGGATGGTGGTCGGCTCGACCGGTTTCACCGCAGAGCAGCGTGCCGAGCTCGCGCGTTATGCCCAGTCGATTCCCATCGTCTTCGCCCCCAACATGAGCGTCGGTGTCAATGTCTGCTTCAAGATTCTGAAAGACATCGCCAAGACTCTCGGCGACGGGTTCGATGTCGAAATCGTCGAACTGCATCACAACAAGAAAAAGGACTCCCCATCCGGCACTGCCGTGCGCATGGGGGAGATCGCCGCCGAGGCTCTGGGGCGTGACTATCGAGAGGTCGCCAACTTTCACCGCGAAGGGATGTGCGGCGAACGAGACCACGACGAGATCGGCATGCAGACCGTGCGTGGTGGCGACATCGTCGGCGAGCACACCGTCTACTTCATCGGCATGGGGGAACGTATCGAGCTGACCCACCGGGCGATGAGCCGCGACATGTTCGCCCGGGGCGCGGTGCGCGCCGCGGCCTGGCTGGCCGGCAAGGCTCCTGGTCTCTACGACATGCAGGATGTGCTGGGGCTGAAATAGTGTATTGCGTAGGGGCGCAGCTTGCTGCGCCCTGTTGTGAAAGGATAAAAATCGGGCGCAACATGTTGCGCCCCTACATTTCCGGAGGACTTTTTCGATGGCCCGTATTAATGACAACTATCTGAAACTGAAAGCCGGCTACCTGTTTCCGGAGATCGGCCGCCGGGTTCGTGAATTTTCGGCGGCCAACCCCGAGGCCAAAATCATCCGGCTCGGCATCGGCGATGTCACCCGCCCGCTGGCCCCCACCGTGCTCAAGGCGTTTCACGACGCCGTCGATGATCTTGGCACCAGCGACCGCTTCGCCGGCTATGGCCCCGAGCAGGGGTATGAGTGGCTGTCGCAGGTAATTATCGACAAGAGCTATCAGCCCCACGGTGTCGATCTCAAGGCCAGCGAGGTCTTTATCTCCGACGGCTCCAAATGCGACTGCGCCAACATCCTAGACATCTTCGCCCTCGACAACGTGGTCGCTATCGGCGACCCGGTCTACCCAGTCTACAACGACACCAATGTCATGGTCGGCCGCACCGGCGAGGCCGATGACAAGGGCTACTACAAGGGGATCGTCTACATGCCCTTCACCGAGGCGAACAATTTCGTCCCGGATCTGCCCAAAGAAAAAGTCGACATTATTTACCTCTGCTTTCCGAACAACCCCACCGGTACTGTGGCGACCAAAGCGGAACTCAAGAAGTGGGTCGATTACGCTCTCGCCAACGATGCGATCATCTTTTTCGATGCCGCCTACGAGGCATTCATCACTACGCCCGGCATCCCGCACTCGATCTACGAGGTCGAAGGGGCCAAGCAGTGCGCCATCGAGTTCCGCTCCTTTTCGAAAACCGCAGGTTTTACCGGGGTGCGCTGCGGCCTGGTGGTCGTCCCCGAGGAGTTGACCGGAACCACCGCAGCCGGCGAGAAATTCAGTCTCAACAAGCTCTGGAACCGACGGATCACCACCAAATTCAACGGCGCCTCCTACCCGGTGCAGCGCGCTGCGGCCGCCGTCTACTCGGAGCAGGGCTGGCAGGAGACCAGGCAGATCATCGACTACTATATGGACAACGCCCGCATCATCCGTGAAGGGCTTATGGAGGCCGGCATCACCTGCTACGGCGGAGTCGATTCCCCTTACATCTGGTTGAAAACCCCCAAGGGCCTCTCCTCATGGGACTTCTTCGACAAACTGCTCACTGAGTGTTTTGTGGTCGGCACTCCCGGCTCCGGGTTCGGGCCGAGCGGCGAAGGCTATTTCAGGCTTTCCGCCTTCGGCGACAAGGAGAATGTCAAGACCGCCGTCCAGCGCATCAGGGACAAGTGGGGTCAGTAGTCACCCGTCACACCGGAGAGCAGACGATGCTCTCCGGTGTTTTTTCAAGTTCGTGAAAACAATCGATGCGCAGCTACCTCGTCGGACTTTACCGCAGCCTCATCCTGGACCACCCACGCATAACCCTGCTGGTGGTCACGCTGCTCGCCATCATGACCGGAATCTTTGCCAAGGATTTCCGTCTGGATGCCTCGGCCGACTCTCTGGTTCTCGAGAGCGACAACGACCTCCGCTACTACCGCTCGGTTCGCACCCAGTATGGCCAGGACGATTTTCTGGTCATCAGTTACAGTCCACACCAGGGTCTGTTCACCGAGCAATCCCTCGATAACCTGCGTCGACTGCGCAACAGTCTCAGGGAGATCGATCGGGTCAAGTCGGTTACCACCATCCTTGACGTACCATTGATCGACAGTCCACAGCTAACATTCAGCGAGCTGCAACGAGAGGTTCGCACCCTGGAAAGTCCGGGCATCGATCTCGACCTGGCCCGCAGCGAATTCGCCAGCAGCCCTCTCTATCGTGACTTGCTGGTCAGCGCCGATGGACGGACCACGGCGCTGCAAATCACCTTCCGCACTGACGAAACCTATTACCAGCTCCTCAACCGCCGCAATACCCTGCGTGACAAACAGCAGACAACCGGCCTGACTCGTCTGGAGGAGCAGGAGTTGCGAGTCGCCAGTCAGGCTTTCAAGGACTACAGCGCCGCCCAGTCAGACCAACAGAGCCTCGACATTGCCAGAATCAGAGAGATTTTAACCGACTTCCGTCAACAGGCCGACATTCACCTTGGCGGCGTGCCGATGATCGCCTCAGACATGATCGACTTCATTCGGCACGATCTGGTCAAGTTCGGAGTGGCGGTGCTGGTCTTCCTCGCCAGCATGCTGATGCTGATTTTCCACCGGCCACGCTGGGTGCTGATCCCCCTGGTCTGCTGCTTCGCCACCGTACTGTTCATGTTCGGCTTCCTCGGGCTGGTCGAATGGCGGGTCACGGTGGTCTCCTCAAATTTCATCTCCCTGTTGCTGATCATTACCCTGTCGATGACCGTCCACCTTATTGAGCGCTACAACGAGTTGTACCGCCTCAACCCACAGGCCAGCCAAAATCAACTGGTCATGGAGATGGTCGGCAGCAAGGTCTATCCAAGTCTCTACACCTCCCTGACCACCATAGTCGCCTTCATTTCTCTGCTGGTCAGCGACATCCGTCCGATTATCGATTTCGGCTGGATGATGGCCATCGGTATCGTGATCGCCTTTCTGCTCAGCTTCACCCTGATGCCAGCCGGATTGGTCCTGCTTGAGCCTCGGGGCTTCTCCCATCGCTACGACATCACCGGAGCCATTACCCGGCGTTGCGCCCACTGGATCGAAGATCACAGTAAGACAACCCTTATGGCTTACGGGCTGGTGGCTATCTTCAGCCTGATCGGGCTGAGTCGCCTGACCGTCGAGAATCGCTTCATCGACAATTTCAAAAAAGAGACGGAAATCTACCAGGGGATGGAACTGATCGATCGCCAGCTAGGCGGCACCATCCCCCTCGAAGTTATTATCGATGCCGACCCGGCTTCCGAATCTGTCAGTACGGGGGATGGCGATTTCCAAGACCCTTTCGACGACCCATTTGATGACCCGTTCGCAGCGGAGAATGACTCGGTTGCCGGCATGACCGCCAGCAGCTACTGGTTCAACAGTTACCGACTGGAGACCGTCGAGGCCATTCACGATTACCTCGATGCCCTTCCGGAGAGTGGCAAGGTCATGTCGCTGGCCACCACAACCCGCATGCTGCGTCTGCTCAATAACGGCAAGCCCCTCGATGACGTGCTCCTTTCGGTGGTTCATAAAAAACTCCCCCCAGAAATCGACCGCAACCTGTTTGCCCCTTACCTGGCCGACGATGGCAATCAGGTGCGCTTCAACCTGCGGGTCTTCGAATCCGACCCATCTTTGCGCCGCAACGAATTCATCAAACAGGTTAGACAGCAACTGCTGGAGAAGTTCGATCTCAAACCGGAACAGCTGCATCTCTCCGGCATGCTGGTTCTCTACAACAACGTGCTGCAGAGCCTGTTCAAATCCCAGATTCAAACCATCGGCGCGGTGTTTCTCGCCATCATGGTCATGTTCTTCATTCTTTTTCGCTCCCTGCGTCTGGCCATTCTGGCGATCATCCCCAACATGATGTCGGCGCTGATCATCCTCGGCCTTATGGGCTGGCTCGGCATCCCTCTCGACATCATGACCATCACCATTGCTGCCATCACCATCGGCATCGCCGTGGACGATACCATTCACTATGTGCATCGCTTCTCGAAGGAGCTGACCAAGGATCTCGATCATGTAGCCGCCATGCATCGCACCCATGCCAGTGTGGGGCGCGCCATGTTCTACACGTCGATCGTCATTATTTCCGGTTTCTCGATTCTGACGCTCTCCAACTTCATGCCGACCATCTACTTCGGGCTGTTTACCAGCCTGGCCATGGCCGTCGCTATGTTCGCCAACCTGACCCTGCTGGCGATCCTGCTGATGGTAATTCGCCCCAAAAAAGTCTGCTGGTTACCGGGAAACAACAGGACTAAGGGTGCTCCCTCTTGAAAAAGATCCTGATTATCGATGACGACCGGCTTTTTTTGAAATTCATTACCGAGTACGTCACTGACAACTACCCTGCCCTGGAGCTGATCACCTGCGAGAACTCGCTTCAGGGGCTCCCTTTGATCTCCGCCGATCTCGATCTGCTGCTCCTCGATCTGGAGCTCCCCGACATGGATGGTCGAAAACTCCTGGAATATGCCAAGGCAAAGGGCGTCAGTAAGTCCTGCATCATCATCCTCTCCGGCCGTGATGCCGACTATCTGCACAAGCTATTCCCGATGGGGGAATGCCTGGCCGTCCTCAACAAGCACGAGGCCCGCCAGAAGGCTGTCCTCGACATGGTCTTCACCGCTTTGCAGCAAAAGGCCAGCGCGTCTCAACATGGCTAACCTTTCCCCATCTCCTGTCATGATTCCGGAGCGACAGACTTGGCCCTGATCTCCCTGCGAAACATCCACCTCTCCTTTGGCGGTCCGCCGCTACTCGACGATGTTTCCCTGCAGATCGAGCGAGGAGAGCGGATCGGCCTGCTCGGACGCAACGGCACCGGCAAATCGACTCTGCTCAGGGTGTTGGCCGACACACAGCTCCCCGACGCAGGGGTCATTGACCGCCAACCCGGGCTGCGCGTCGCCTGCCTGGCCCAGGATGTCCCCCGGGATCTTTGCGGTTGCGTATTCGACCTGGTCGCCACCGGCCTTGGCCAAACCGGGGAACTGCTTGGCCGTTACCGGACAATCAGCAGACTCATCGAAGAGGGGCAGAGTCAAAAAGTCGCCGAACTGAGCGACATCCAGCATGCCATCGAAACGACCGGCGGCTGGCCCTGCCAGCAGCAGATAGAGCAAGCCCTCTCCCAGTTGCGGCTCGATCCCGACCTGCCGGTCCAGTCTCTGTCGGGAGGTGTGTTGCGCCGCTCTCTGCTGGCCCGCGCCCTGGCTGCCGACCCGGACATCCTGCTCCTCGATGAGCCGACCAACCATCTGGATATCGAGTCGATCTGCTGGCTGGAGCAGTTTCTGCTGCGCGACAACCGAGCACTGGTGTTCGTGACTCACGACCGTTCCTTCCTGCGGACCATGGCGACACGGATTGTCGAACTCGACCGTGGCCGAACACTTGACCTGACTTGCAGCTACGACACTTTTCTCGAGCGCAAGGAGGCACTGCTGCAGGCTGAGGCTCAGGAATGGGCGCGTTTCGACAAGAGACTGAGCGAGGAAGAGGTCTGGATTCGCAAGGGGATCAAGGCGCGCCGAACCCGCAACGAAGGGCGTGTGCGCGCCCTCAAGCAGATGCGCGAAGAGCGGCGGCAAAGACGCGAGCGATCCGGGAATGCCCGTCTGCAGCTGCATCAAGCTGAGCGCAGCGGCAAACTGGTCGTCGAAGTCGACAGCCTGGATTTTTCTTTTGCCAAGCAGCCGTTGATCCGTGATTTCTCCACCAGAGTGCTGCGCGGAGACCGCATCGGTATCATCGGCCCCAATGGCGCCGGCAAAACCACCCTGATCAAGCTGCTTCTCGGCGAGCTTGAGCCACAACAGGGCACGGTTCGCCATGGAACCAACCTGCAGGTGCTCTACTTCGATCAACTGCGCGATCAGCTCGATCCTGATCTGACCGTGCAGCAGAACCTGTCAGGGGACCAGGACCATCTGCTGGTGGGGGGGCGTTCCCGCCATGTTTTCGGTTACCTGCGCGATTTCCTGTTTACCCCCGACCGGGCCCGCACGCCGGTACGCATCCTGTCTGGCGGCGAGCGCAACCGGCTGCTGCTGGCGCGGCTGTTTAGCCGCGAAGCCAATGTGCTGGTTCTCGATGAGCCGACCAACGACCTCGACCTGGAAACTCTCGACCTCCTTGAGGAGTTGCTGGCCGATTTTCAGGGGACCTTGTTCCTGGTCAGCCACGACAGGGACTTTCTGAACCAGGTGGTCACCAGTACTATCGTCTTTGAGGGTGAGGGCCAGGTCCGTGAATATGTCGGTGGGTACGACGACTGGCAGCGACAGCGGCCGGCCGCCGTCGCTGCAGCAAATCCCAAGCCGGCGCTTCGCGACAACTCAGGCCGGGAACGTCCGCGCAGACTCACCTTCAAGGAACGTCAGGAGCTTGATGGCCTGCCGGAACATATTGAGCGGCTGGAGACTGAGCAGACCCGTCTGCACCAAAAGTTGTCAGATCCGGATCTCTACAGAGACTCCGGAAACGAAGTCAGCAGACTGACGACTCAGCTGCAACAGGTCGAGCAGACGCTTGAGGAACTTCTGGTGCGCTGGGAAGAGCTGGAGTCCATCTCCCGCCAACAATAATCCGCGCGGACAACTCACTCTGCCACTAACGAGACACGCTTGCTGTGGTCGACCCTGAGCAGAAAATCATGGCAGATCACCACGTGACGGATTTAACGACTGACTGGTCCCCCCTCCCTGGCTGCCTCGACCAGCCGGAAACGCCAGTCCCGCTGACACGACGCCAGTTGCGCCTATGGCAGCTGACTCTGGAAGCTCGCGGCTTTCCGGTTCGGACCGAACAGACTGCAAACGGCTGGCAGATTCTGGTCCCAGCCGAGACGTTCGAAGAAGCCATCTTTGAGCTGCAACAGTACCAGCGGGAGAATCATGGTTGGCCACCGCCGCTTCCACCCCCCATCCAGCTGATTGACAACCGCCTCACTACTCTCTGGGTCCTGATTGCCATCGGTCTCTTTCATAACCTCACCATGCGACAGGGACTGCCGTTCACATCGGCCCTCATCGACTGGACAGCCATCGGCAATGCCCACGCCGGAAAAATCCTCGATGGCGAGTGGTGGCGGCTGATCACTGCCCTGACCCTCCACAGCAGCGGATTGCACTTTTTGAGCAACCTGGTTTTCGGCGGAGTCTTCATCATGCGCCTGTGCCGACTGCTCGGTTCAGGTCTGGGCTGGAGCCTGACCCTGGCCAGCGGCATCGGCGGCAACCTCGCCAACGCCTGGCTACAGGCGGCTAATCATCGGGCGGTCGGCGCCTCGACAGCCGTCTTCGGGGCGGTCGGCCTGCTGGCGGCAATCAGCATGATCCGCTATCGCCACAACTTGCGGCCACAGCGCCGCTGGGCTCTGCCGCTCGCTGCCGGGGCCGGATTGCTGGCCATGCTCGGCACCGGCGGCGAGAACACCGATCTCGGCGCCCACCTTTGGGGCTTTGTCTGCGGGCTGCTGATCGGCGCAGCGGTGGAAGTCTTGAGGGAACGTCGGGAGAGAAACCGAGCATGGCTCGGCTGGCTCAGCGGATCAGCCAGTATCGCTTTGGTCATCGCAGCCTGGTACGTTGCTCTGGGATAACAAAAACCAACGCGCTATGGCGCCAAGGAAATACTTCGGGAAGAAACACGCTAATGGATCCCGAGGTAGATGACCATCACCGGAAATACCGTCAGGTTCACCCCCACCATGGCGTTGATGGCGATGCGAACGATCATCTGCGCCGCTGAATCAGGGGGCTGCTCGGTTCCGTTGCGTAGGTCGACATAGCCGACCGGTACCGGAAAACCGCAATACAGGTGATGCCTCCCGCCCTGATAAATGTGGCTGGTCATCTTGTAGCCGAAAAAAAATCCGAAACCGCAGCAGAGCAGGGTAAAGAAGATCAGGGGGATGGTTACGGGGTCGTCGTGCAACAGCAGGCGGTAAAGGAAGAAGATATTGAATACCAGGATAGCCGCGCTCAACCCCAATATCGACCAGCGGGCCAGACTCCAAAAAATGGAACGTTTGAGCCATCGTGACCTGCGGCGACGGGCAACACGCTCGTCGATCTCCTCGTTGGACAGTCCACGCTCCAAGAGAGCCTGGCGACCGACCTCCTCGTCGACGGCTTCCTCGTCGGCGAGAAGATCGAGCAGGTAGCCGGTCGGCAGATCCCGCAGATATTCGCGATGTTTCGGGTCGGTGTAATGCATGCGGGAGTGAATATACCCCAAGTAGATTAATGCAGTTAGTAGCAGAACCCGGTCGGCCTGTCAAAGGTCTTCATTGCAGGCTGCCGCGAGGCCTCCAAGACTCTCCGCCACTTTGTGGCAAAGCCGCTCGGCTTCTCCATCGGGATAGGGGCGAGCAGGAAGCAGGCCCCAGACCGGCTTCGGCCAGGCCGGGTCGTTGTGATACCTGACGACGTGGTGAATGTGCAGCTGCGGCACCAGATTGCCGAGAGCGGCGACATTGATCTTGTCGGCGCAAAAAAGCCTGGCCAGAGCCTGGGACAAAACTGATGATTCCTTGATGAACTGCTGCTGGTCAGCGTCATCGAGCTGGTAGATCTCGGTGATCTCATGCCGACGCGGCACCAGGATCAGCCAGGGATAGTTGCTATCGTTCATCAGCAGCAGTCGACACAGAGGAAGGTCGCCGACAGTCAGTGTGTCCTGGGCGAGCTGTGGATGGAGGGTGAACATCGGGCAACTCCGTCAGTGTTGGTCAGTGATCAGATTGATGAGCGGACTGGTAGAGAGTTTGAGCCGGTCAAGCAGGGCAGAGGCCTGGTCCGAGCTGCAGCGATGCAATGCATGCTGTCGCGTGAGCCAGACCAGCAGGGGCAGGTTGCCGCTCGCCCCCCAGCCACACGCCTGCTGCATACTGACCAGCAGTTGCTGTTCCAGTTGCCGGGCGAGGTCCTGAGAAGAAGCCAGGTAATGGGTCGGCCAGGCGACCAGTTGCGGGTCGAGGCTCTGCTGAAAAAGTCTTTGGTCGAGCGGATCGAGTTCGCTCAGGTCGATGCCGCACCAGCCAGGCGGGCGTGTGGCGAGCAAGGCCCGGCAGGAGAGTGGCCGCTGCCCATAGATGGTGCAGCTGCGGTCTGCACCGAGAAACGGGCAAGGCCCGAGGTCAAGACGATGCCGACGCAGATACTCCGGCAGACTCTTTAGTTCGCCGCTTGCGACGTGCAGTCGTTCGACGTAGATGCCAAGAGCCCGCTGCTGGTTTTGGTCGAGTTCGACCGCGATGATGGCGGCTTCCGGCAAGCTGCAGTGGACAGCGAGCTGGCAACAGGCGCTGCAAGCGGACTGGCAGTAGAGGCGGGTGGTCGGATGCGAGGCTCGCCAGTGGCCGATGAAATCGTCCAGCTGCCGAAACGACGCGGCGATTCGTTCGCCCAGTTCGGTTTCCATGGCGCAGAACTTATGTCAAAATGCCCGGCAAGGCAAGCTCACAGAGCCCCCGGGAGCTGACTTTATGCTGGTATCGGCGGCTGAGGTTCGCTAAATTTAAGGCTTCGACACGAAACCCTGGATTGTCTCGATCCCCCCCCCATTGAAGACTGGAGAGAGCATGGCCAACTGCAATCTTTACCCCCAATCCTGCGGCATTCAACCGATCCGCTACGCCGATGGCGTCTTAAGCCTGCTCGACCAGCGGAGGCTGCCGGTCGAGGAGATCTGGCTCGACTATACCGACTATCGTGAGGTCGCCGAAGCGATCCGCAGCATGGTGGTGCGCGGAGCTCCAGCCATCGGGGTAACGGCAGCCTACGGTGCCCTGCTCGGTGCCAAGGCCAGTAGCGCCACTGATTTCGAAACGTTCTGGGATGAACTCAACCAGATATGCGACCTGCTCGGCGCCACCCGACCGACAGCGGTCAACCTGTTCTGGGCCCTGGAGCGGGTCAAGAGCCTGGTGCGAGCCAATCCGGAACAGCCGGTGACCAACCTCAAGATCGCTCTCGAATACGAGGCCATGGCGATTGCCGAACAAGATGTGCGCATCAACATGGCCATGGGCCGCCACGGCGCCCAACTGCTGCCGCAGACGGTGCGCGTACTGACTCATTGTAACGCCGGCGCCTTGGCGACCGCCGGCTATGGCACCGCCCTCGGCGTGGTTCGCGCCGCTGTGGCGGCCGGCAAGCAGGTCAGCGTGCTGGCCGACGAAACCAGGCCGTTTCTGCAGGGGGCTCGGCTGACTGCCTGGGAACTGCAGCGCGATGGCATCCCGGTGACCCTGATCTGTGACAATATGGCCGGCGCACTGATGGCCCAGGGCGAGATCGATGCAGTGATTGTTGGCGCCGACCGCATTGCTGCCAATGGCGATACCGCCAACAAAATCGGGACCTACACGGTGGCGGTACTGGCCCATGAGCACAACATCCCCTTCTATGTGGCGGCACCAACCTCAACCGTCGACCTGAGCCTGACGGACGGCAGCCAGATCCCTATTGAGCAACGTGATCCCCGCGAAGTGACCCACACCGGTGACATCCAGCTGGCTCCACAGGGGATCGAGGTGCGCAACCCTGCCTTCGACGTGACACCGGCTCGCCTGATCACGGCGATCATCACCGAGCAGGGGGTGGCCCGCGGCAATTACCTCGACGACCTGGCCGACTTTGTCGGCCGGGCAAGCTGAGTCTTGGCCAATGATCTCCCTCCACCAAGACTGCTGGACCAGCCTGCTCTCCGCAAGCGACCCATCGGCCGCAGAAAGTACTCTGGAACAGGCCGGATTCGCCCATCCTTCCAGAACGCTGACCAACCTTCAGCTGCTTGCCAAGCTATGGCCTGACGAGCAGACCGTCGAAGCCTTGATCACCGAGTCGCTGCAGGCCGCCGATCCAGATCTGGCCCTGAACAATCTGGAGCGCCTTACTGAGACCGTCGCAGCAACCGACTTGCAGCGGGTGCTCAACAGAGCGGATCGTTGCCGCCAGCTGTTGACCATCCTCGGTGGCTCGCCTTTTCTGACCTCGATCCTGCTGCGCAAACCCGACTACTTCGCCGGACTGTTCAAGAGATCAGAGCTGGATCAGCAACGCGATCAAGCGGCGATGCTCGCCGACCTCCGCGAGGTTATTCCGGTCGACGCCGACTTTGAAGCTTTGCAGGCCGGCCTGCGACGCTTCAAGGCCCGGGAAATGCTCCGAATCGGCGGACGTGACCTGTGTGGGCTGGCCGACCTGGTCGAAACCACTGCAGAACTGAGCGCGCTGGCCGCAGCAACTCTGCAGAGCGCCTACGAAATTTGCGACCAGCTGCTACGTCTGGACTACGGAGCACCGTTGCTCGCAACCAAACCAGCAGAGCCCCTCGCTGAAGCCGAGTTTACCATCTTGGGCATGGGCAAATTCGGCGGCTGTGAACTCAACTTTTCGTCTGATATCGACCTGATCTATTTCTACAGTTCAGACCAGGGACAGACCACAGGAGTGACCGGCCCGCAGGGCGAGCTTCGCAATCAGACGACTCTTCACAGGTATTTCGTGCGTCTGGGGGAGATGGTCAGCAAAGCGATCAACCAGCCCACCGACGACGGCTTTGTGTTCCGGGTCGATTTGCGGCTGCGCCCGGAGGGGAACAGCGGCGAGATGGCCAACTCCCTGGCCGCCGCCGAAACCTACTACGAAAGCTGGGGCCAGAGCTGGGAGCGCTCGGCGATGCTCAAGGCCCGGCCGGTGGCCGGTTCCCTGGCCCTCGGCGAGACCCTGCTGCAACGGCTTGACCCCTTCATCTACCGGCGTCACCTCGATTACGCCATGATCGAGGATATCAAGGTCATGAAGCAGAAGATCGATCACAACCTGGCCCGCGAGCGGGAAGGGGAAGCCAACCTCAAACTTGGCCATGGTGGCATCCGCGAGATCGAATTCTTCATTCAAGCTTTGCAGTTGATTAACGCCGGCAAAAAACCGCGATTGAGGGAACGCAACTCCCTCAAGGCGCTGCAGCTGCTCTGCACTGAAGAGTTGATCTCGGCGGACGAGCGCGACCATCTTGACGCGGCTTACCGATTTTTGCGCACTGTCGAGCACCGCATTCAGGTGGTTCACGAGCAGCAGACTCACAGCCTGCCGACACGCGAGGAGGACCTCAAGGCATTGGCCCGCCGCTGCGGATTCACCCGCACTGAGGATTTCCGTTCAGAACTGCAGCACCACCGCAGCAGGGTCTCCGCCATATTTCGCGACCTGTTCTATACCAGCGAAGAGGAGCTGCCCAGTAAGATCAGCGCTAAGGTCGCGTTCCTGTTCGACGCCGATGCCGACCCGGACCTGTGTATGGATATTCTTGAGGAGAAGGGATTCAAGGAGCCACAGTCCGCCTACGACAGCCTGCTGGTGCTGCGCCGCGGAGGGACACGCGGTCAGTTGACCGCACGGGCCCGCCGTCACCTCGACCGCATCGCGCCACTGCTGTTCCAGGAGGTTCTGGAATCTCCCGAGCCGACCATGGCCCTCTCCAACCTGGAAAAGTTTCTGGAAGCCTGCCGCCGAGCCCGGGGAACTTTCTACGCGCTGATGGCCGAAAACCCCGAAACCGTCAAGCTGCTGATCAGCCTGTTCGCCACCAGCCAGTTTTTGTCACGCAACTTCATTCAACACCCGGAAGTCCTCGACCTGCTGGTCTCACGAGGCTATGCCGAGACGTCCAAGGACTTGGCGGCACTCTCTGCCGAATTGGATACCAGGCTAAGCGCCGATGCAGATTATGAGGACCGTCTGGACACCCTGCGGAGATTTCGCAACGAGGAGTTTTTGCGCATCGCCCTCAACGACATCTCCGGGCAGACCCTCCAGGGGAGCACCACCCGTCAATTGTCGCTGGTCGCCGACGCCTGTCTGCAGCAGGCAACCCGCATCGCTCAGGATGAGCTGCTCCCCCGCTTCGGCCTGCCGTTCTGTGTCAGCAAGGACGGACAGTCCCATGAGGCGGGCTTCGCGATTGTCGGCATGGGCAAACTGGGGGGGATGGAGCTCAACTACCACTCCGATCTCGATATCATCTTCCTTTACGAAGACGAGGGGGAGACAGCTCCCGTTACCGGGACCGATCCGGATCGGTTCAAGCCACAGACCAACCACCAGTATTTCGCCCGTCTGGCACAGCGGATCATCTCGATTTTGACCCTGATGACCCGGGAGGGCTATGTCTACCAGATCGACACCCGGCTGCGTCCTTCGGGAAACCAGGGGCCTTTGGTCAGCTCCCTACCGGCCTACCAGAGCTATCATGACTCGTTGGCAGCCCCCTGGGAGCGCCAGGCTCTGATCAAGGCGCGGATTGTGGTCGGCAGCTCCGATCTGGCCAGCGCTTATCAGTCGTTGACCGATGACATTGTCTATCAGCAGCCGCTCGCCGACAACCTCGCTGAAGAGATCTCGCGGTTGCGACGGCGCATGGAGAACGAAGTGGCTCGAGAAGGGGGCGATCAACTCAACATCAAGACCGGCCGCGGCGGCATGGTCGATGTCGAGTTCCTGGTGCAGTACCTGCAACTGGTACACGGCCGCAGCTGCCCTGAACTACGCTGCCGCAACACCCTAGAGGCCTTGGCCGCTCTCCATGAACAAGAGATTCTCTCAGATGACGACTACTCGGTACTGATGAATGGCTACAAGTTTCTGCGGCGCCTTGAGAACAAGCTGCGCCTGGTTCACGATCAGTCGATCAACGAACTGTCTGCAGAACAGGGTTACCTGTCCAAACTGGCCAAGCACCTCGGCTACCCGGACCGCCCTCTCCCGGCCGCTGATCAACTGCGTGCCGAATACAGTGCGACGACCCAGGCGATTCGCGGCGTCTTTGAAGCCTACCTGCCCCCGGTCGAAACTGCTGAGCCGGAAACTCAGAGATAATTTTGGTGGTGGTATATGGGAAACAGCGACAGGGAGAGGTCTCTGTTCAGGGGATAGCGCCCCAGGGTTAGTCTTCCTGTTCGAACCAGCTGTTAACCGGATGGGCCGGGTCAATATCAATTTTCCGGAAGGCCCGCTCCAGGCATTTGCGTTCAATGCTGGCGCGCAGGGCTGTGCAAATCGCGGGATCGATCTGCTTGAACTGAACTCCGAACTGCGGCTTCGCCCGGCTGGCGGTTTCTCCGGCAGGGATGCAGTAGAGGACCTGAGCGGACAACCGGATCCTCCGCTCGCCAAGCCTGAATTCAATCACCAGGGGTTGCTTAGCGGGGAGCTCATAATCGCAGGTCACCCGGCAGCCCCGGTCGGAGAGGGAAGTTATGTTCCCTGGCTGCCAGGCTCCATCAATCTGCAGGTCTGCGTCAATTTCGGTATTGACCCGGATGTGGCGGCGTGGTGAAGGAAAAAATTCATCCTCCAAAAGATGATAGAGCCGGGTCAGGGAGATGGGAGTCAGCAGACAGCTTCGGTCGCTGACCGGCATCGAGGTCAGCAGCACCGTACGGGTGGTGAAGGTCGGCTCAGCTAGACCATGCTCGAGAAAAACAACACCGGGTTCGACTTGCGGTTCGACCACCGAAAAACCCCAGTCGCCCAGCAGCGCTGTCAAAATTTGCAGCAAGACGGGGTTGCGGGTGACGATGGCAACCTGCCGGGCATTGCTCTGCCGGGTTCCGGACAACAGCATCAGTGGTCTGACTCCCCCTTAAATCTTGAAGATATCCACACTCTGTTCGACTCAAGCACGTTTTATGCCATCTGCTCCACAACTGCCCTGAGCGGGCATCCCCCTTGGTGAGTCCGCGCCCTGCTCCTCGTCTCTGCGTAAACAGGGGTCGAGCAGGTGCCGTGGCCGGACGTTGCCCAGGGCGCTCAGCATGCTGCGTCTGAGGAAGCGGTTTTCCTTGTGGAGCTCATGCACCAACGCCTTCATTTTCTGGCGTTTCTGGTCCTGCTCTCCCTCGGCCGGGCAGCCACAATCAATGGTCGGGAAACTGTTGCGGTTGGCCAGCTTGCGGATCTCCCCTTCCTCCACATAGACCAGCGGGCGGATCACGGTGTGCCGACCGTTGTCGGCCAGCAGTTTCGGGCTCATTGCCGCCAGAGTACCGATGTAGAACTGGTTGAGCAGCAGGGTCTCGATAAAGTCGTCGAGGTGGTGACCGAGGGCGATCTTATTACAGCCGAGTTTGTCGGCCACGCTGTAAAGGACGCCGCGGCGCAAACGCGCACAGAAGGAACAGTAGGATGAGCCCGGGCGACGTTTTTCGTCAATCACTCCGGCAAAGTTTGCCGCTTCGATATGAACCTGGAATCCGCAGCGACTGAGATACTCGCGCAAAACCTCTTTGCGATAGCCGGGAAATCCGGCATCGATATTGACGGCAACAAGCTCGTAACGGATCGGCGCGCGGCGGCGAAGCTCATCAAGAAGGTGCAGCAGGGCATAGGAATCCTTCCCCCCGGAAACCGCTACCGCGATCCGGTCGCCCTCTTCAATCAGGGCAAAGTCGCCGATGGCCTTGCCGGTCAGTTTTCTCAGTTTGCGAAAGTGGGCATTGTGAATCATAAAATATGACCGTAAGACTCTACTATTGATAGGGCCGCATTGAACGATATCCGCTGAAAAATTGCAAGGAGTATTAAAGGTGAGCCAGCCAGCTTGACGGAGGTTCGCTGGGGAGCCGGGTCATGATCTCGGAACGCTCCTGTTCGGAAAAACCGTCTCGCTGCAGCGCTTCCAAGTAGGCGTGCAAAATCTGCCGGGCCTGACCGGGAAGTTCCAGAGCCAGGCAGAGCTGGTAGAGTAACTTGATGGTCTTTTCGTCAGTCGGGCAGTAGCTTTGGGCAGAACGCAAAAGTTTGATCGCCTCCTGGGCACGGCCGGCCTCGGCGAGAATCCTGGCAAACAGCTCACTGCCCTCCAGGTAGAGCAGCTCAAGCTGGCCTTGAAAGGCCGTTGCACGGTCGGAACCGAAGTTCCCGGGGAGAAAAGGTCCCTGCCACAGGCTGAACGCCGAAGAGAACGCCAGCTCTGCCTGCCAGAGATTGCGGCCCTTAGCATGTTTAAAGCCTTTATTGACCAGACGATCAAACTCCTGGGCATCAATCTGGCAGTTGTTGAGGTGAACGTAGCCACGGCGAACCAGCAGGTACTGTTTGCTGTCGATAGGGCCCAGCCCCTCTTCGAAGCTGCGGCGGACCCTGGCCAGCAAGGTGTCGAAACTGGAGCGGGCTCGCGCGTCGTTGCTGTCCGGCCAGCAGGTGGCCTGGACCTCTTCCAGGGGAATCTGATGTTCAGGAGCGGTGATCAGCATCGCCATCAACTGGCGCTGAGCAGCGCTCAAGGCGACTCCCCAGGGGAGGTTGCGCCCGTTGAGGCGCAGATCGCAATAACCGAGGGTTTTGACCCGCAGCACCGGCAGACCATCGGGCCCAGGGGGGCCTTCTTCGGCATGAACTCTGCCGTCGTCATTTTTGGACGAGCGGCGCAGCAAGGCCTTGACGCGGGCGACCAGCAGTTTGGGTGAAAAAGGTTTCGACATGTAATCGTCGGCACCGACTTCCAGCCCGGCGATCACATCCCCTTCTTCGCTCTGGCCGGTCAGCATCAGGACTGGAACGCCACTCATCCAGGGATCGCGGCGCAGAGTCCGGCAGACATCCAGACCGTTGATGCCGGGGAGTTTCAGGTCGAGGATCAGCAGGTCCGGAAGGCGCTCCTCGATCAGACGCAACCCCTCTTCACCGGTTTCGACGATCGTGGTGCGAAAACCGGCCTTGTTCAGACAGGCAAACAGCAGCGTGCAGACACTGGGGTTGTCTTCGATGGCCAGGATGTACGATTGCTTGGCAGGACTCATGGTCAGGCAGGGGGGAGCATGATGAAACCCATCTGCCGGCCGGTGCGCCCCTGGTCACGCCGATAGGAAAAAAAGGATTCGCGGGTGCAGCAGGTGCACTCACGGGCCTGATCGATATTCGAGAGAGGAATGCCGGCAGCTTCAAGCTGAAGCAGACAGCTCAAACCAAGATCGAGTTGCCAGTGTCCGAGCCGGGTCTCGCGAGCGATGCGATCCCACTGGCCGCTGCCGCTGCGGAAGGCATCGCGCACCGGGCGGTCGACTTCATAGCTGTGAGACCCGATACCCGGCCCAATGGCTGCCCGCAGCTGGCGCGGCGCCAGGCCGAGCTGACTGACGAGGGCTTCGACCGTGTGTCCGATCAGTCCGGCGGCTGCCCCGCGCCAGCCGACATGCACTGCCGCCACCACCCCAGCCTCCTGTGCCCAGAGCAGGACCGGAAAGCAGTCGGCCACCAAGACCCCGATCATGACTCCGGGCTGGTTGGTGATCACGGCATCCGCATCAACCCGCTGAAAATGGGACAGATCATGGTTGGGTCGGTCGAGCAGCAGAATCCCGGTTCCGTGAACCTGGTTGACCGTCAGCAACAGCCGGCCAGGCAGGCCAAATGCCGTGGCCAGGCAAACCCGGTTGGCTTCGACATGGGCCTCCAGGTCGCCACTGTTAAAACCGAGGTTGAGGGAGTTAAACGGCGGACGGCTGCAACCACCGTTGCGGGTGGTGAAGCCGGCGACAATAGCGGAGTGTCCGACCCAGGCCGGTTCCAGATAACTGATCTTTTTCTTGCGCGCGGTTTGCATGGTCTAAATTATTTCTTCCACAAGGGTGGCAGAGATTGCCAGATCCTGCGAATCAGTGCCGTAAAGGGCTTCAAGATGGTCGATGACAGCTTGCAGATCTTTCGCCAGCGGGCTGCAAAATGCGAGCTGACGGCCATCGGGATGCGCAAATCCGAGCAACCAGGCATGCAGAAACTGGCGATTGAGCCCCTCGATCAGCCGCCGGGTTTCGTTGTCGCCGATGGACTTGGCATGTCTGGGATTGCCATACAGCGGGTCTCCGACCAGCGGCAGGTTCATCTCCGAAAAGTGCACCCTGATCTGGTGGGTGCGGCCGGTCTCGAGGGTCAGGTCGAGAAGGGTCAGCCGCTCGCGGTCATAACGACGTAGAACCTTCCAGTGGGTGACGGCCTGGCGCCCAGAGCGGCTCTGACTGCTCATCTTCTGGCGCTGAACCGGATGTCGACCGATTGGCCGATCGATGGACCCCTCATCGTTTTTCACCTGGCCATGAACCAGTGCGCGGTAGCGCCGCTCAATGGTGTGTGCCTTGAATTGTCGGGCCAGCAGGTTGTGGGCCTGATCGGTCTTGGTGGCGACCATGACACCGGACGTCCCCTTGTCGAGACGGTGGACGATCCCCGGTCGCAGTTCGCCGCCGACTCCAGAGAGGTCGGTACAGTGATGAAGCAGAGCATTGACCAGGGTCCCCGAATGATGGCCCGGCGCCGGGTGAACCACCATGCCGGCCGGTTTGTCGACCACCACCAGGGCAGAATCCTCGAACAGGATGCGCAGGGGGATGTCCTGAGCCTCGGTACTGACCTCCGCCGGCTGGTCGAGGGTGACCAGCAACCTCTCATCGCCGCGCAACTTGTGCCCGGCCTTGACCGGCCTTCCGCTCAGAGTCACCGCCCCCTGATCGATCAGCCGCTTGACCTGTGAACGAGTCAACTCCGGCAGGTTGCCGGCCAAAAACTGGTCGAGGCGTTGGGCGGCATAATCGGGCGTCACGGCGAAGTGCCGCAGCTCGGTCATGGCTACCAGATGGAGCTCTCGATTTTGCCGGCCTGTTTGACCATGACATCGACAATGGCACGGTCGTAAAGGTGATCACGGTCCTCGAGGTCGGGGGAGACTCTGCCGTGGAAATGCTCGCGCCCTTCAGCCAGCTCGTCCTGGAGGATGTCGAACAGCGAGTCGTTTTTGATCCCCTCCTGGACCTTCTCCTGATTGTAGAGGGCGATATCCGAAACGATCGCCCTCGCCAACCGAAATGCCAGCTTGGGATTGTCTACCAGTTTGGCCATGTAGCCTCCGTCCTGTGTTAAAAATGATGCGGGAACCTCAACTACTCGCTGCCGGGGAGCACCAGATAGCGGTTTTCGTCCCCCCTACCAACCAGCAACAGCAGGTTGGCGTTGTTCGGTAGTCTGCCGCGCACTCTTTGCAACTGCTCGAGGGTCACAACATCCTGCCGGTTGACAGCCAGAATACGGTCACCAACCTGAACACCGGCCAGATCAGCGATACTCCCCTGAACCACGTGCCTAACCTCAATTCCCTGCCCAGTCTCGGCCAGGCTCATCCCCAGCCACTGTTGGCGGTCGATCTCATCGACAGCGTGAGCGACAGCCTGCTCGGAGCGGGCCGTGAGAATCACATTCAAGGTCAGCCGGCTGCCGTTGCGCTGTATTTCGAGCGGAACCGGTTTACCGACCGGTGAACTGGCCACCAGTAGCTGCAGTTCGCGGACACCGCGCACCGTCTCGCCGTTGAAGCTGAGCAACACATCCCCCCGTTGCAGACCGGCACGCTGGGCGGGCGTCTCTTTCATGACCCGGGTGACCAGAGCCCCAGTGGCCCGATCGAGACCGAACGATTCCGCCAGATTGGCATCGAGGGGCTGAATGCTCACCCCCAGCCAGCCGCGGGTGACTTCTCCCTTATCGATCAACTGGTCGGCAATCAGCTTCGCCAGGTTGACTGGAATGGCGAAGCCAATCCCCTGTCCGCTGGCAGCGATCGCCGTATTGATACCGACCACTTCGCCGTAGATATTGAGCAGAGGGCCGCCGGAGTTGCCCGGATTAATCGAGGCGTCGGTCTGAATGAAATCCTCGTAATCCTCGATCCCCACATTGGCGCGACCGGTGGCCGAGATCACCCCCACGGTCAGAGTGCTGTCCAGGCCAAAGGGGTTGCCGATGGCCAGCGCCCACTGACCGACTTTGATACGGTTGGAATCGCCGAGCGCCAACACCGGCAAAGAGTCGTCCTCGATTTTAATGACGGCAACGTCGGTTTTTGGGTCGGTGCCGACCACCTCGCCACCAAAGGTCCGTTGATCCGGCAACCGGACGCTGATCTGCTCGGCACCGCTGACCACATGCTCGTTGGTCAGAATATAACCGTCACTGCTGATGATAAAACCGGATCCGAGGCTCTGCTCCCGACTCTCCCCTCGTGGCTGGCGGAAAAACTCGCCGAAGAACTCCTCGAACAGGGGGGAGGGCCGTTCTCTTCTGGAAACCCGTTCGGCACGGATATTGACCACTGCAGGGGTCGCCTTTGCCGAGACCTCGATGAAAGCCTGCTGGGTCGCAAGCAGTTCCGGAGCAGGATTGACCGCCGGCGGAGGCGCAACCTTGAGGCGGGTGGCACCCGCCTCTGAAGCCGACTGCTCGGAGCGGTCGCAGGAGACCAGCAGCAGGCCGATAGCCAGCCCGGCGACTCCCAGACCAATTTTCCTGAACAGCTTGCCCATAGAGACCTTATCCCCTTAACTTTCGCAGAGTATCGAAAACCTGGGCATTGTGTCAATCCGCGCCAGCCAGCTTATTATTTGGTTTTGTTGATTTAAGGTCATCGTGAGATGATAAGTTTTATCGTGCGCTGTCCGGCCCCGAGCGTGGAGCCTTGAGGCTCGCGCAGCAGGTTCCGACCCTGACCACTGACACAGCCGCAGCTCCAACAGGGCAAACCCTCAAAAATCAGACATTCACCCTGTGAACTAAAGTCTGTTAAATGGGTTAAAGGGCAGAATGGCAAATATATCTTAATTCAGGAGGTTCTGGTTATATCAGACTCTCAACGGTTCCGTTCCGAAAATTATCCTCAGGAGTCGCCATGCTGGTTGAAAAACGTAACGAAGTAACGATTTTCACTCCCGGGCAGCGGGTTGATGCCAACAATTCTGCCGATATCGAAAAAACGATCTTTGAAAACGTCGGGAATGGAGGCGGAAAGGTCATTATCGACCTGTCGCAAGTGGACTACATGTCCAGTGCCGGGCTCCGGGTTCTGCTGGTGACAGCAAAACATATGACGCAAGGAGGTGGACGGTTAGGACTCTGCCATCTCAATGCCCACGTTAAAGAGATCATCGAAGTGACCGGTTTTGTCGGGATCATTCAATGTTACGACTCAGTCGATCAGTGCCTTGCAAGTTTTCAATGAACCTACCGATGGTGAACTGCAGAGAATAATGGAGATGTATTAGAAATATCCGTGCTCCGTTTTATGAAAAATTCAAAATATGAGTTTACTTCTCTTTGCAAGCTGCTATATTTAACGGGTTTCTAGGAAGTTTATTGACACGTCCTACATGAATCAGGAGGAAAAAATGGCCGAGAAGACCGCTGTGACGGAAGAGGAAAAAGGAGCTGCTGGGACGGAGGAAAAGGAACTTACTCGTTTTGAACAAGCGGGCAAGGTTGTGAAAAATCACCTCTACATGTCTGCCGGCATGGGAGTCATCCCTATCCCTCTTGTCGATATGGTCGGCTTCATGGCTGTGCAGTACGACATGTCCAAGAAACTGGCCGAAATTTACGAAGTCGATTTTTCCAAAGAGCGGGTACGCACGATCGTCATCGCTCTGCTCGGTAGCGTTCTGCCGTTGACCCTGACCGGGGCAACCGCCAGTCTGCTCAAGTTCGTTCCGGTTCTTGGTTCGTTCGCGGGGGCCCTCTCGGTCAGTACCCTGGGTACGGCCTCGACCTATGCTATCGGCCGGGTCCTTATCCAACACTTCGAAACAGGCGGCACTCTCCTTGATTTCGATGCCGACAAAATGCGCGAGTTCTTCAAGAGCGAGTTTGAAACTGGCAAGCAGGCGGCAAAAGCTGCCAAGTGAGTCCTTGTAACCAGGGCCCTCCAGGCGAGGAGGGCTCTGGTTATTTTGAATGATAAGTGACAGGTGTTCCATGGGACTGATCATGTCGCCTCACTTTTTTATTTACCTGTTGATATGCATTGTCATAGCGACATTTGGCTATCGCAAAAAGCTTGGATTCTGGGGCTATCTGTTTGCCTCCTTGTTATTAACCCCTCTTCTGGGTCTGCTCCTGGTAATTGTTTCCGACCAGAAGTCCTGATCGCGGCGTGACTACCCTTTTCTGCCTGCCGTTTGCCGGCGGTAACCTTTCGTCGTTCTTCTTCCTGAAGCCTTACCTTCCATCGCACCTGCGCCTTGAGGTTCTTGAATACCCCGGCCATGGCCGGCGCATCAAGATCCCGCCCTTGGAAAGCCTGGATGAAATCACTGAAGATCTTTTCGTTCAGCTGCGCTCGCGGGTGCAGGGTAAATACCTGCTATACGGACACAGCATGGGGGCGTGCATGACGTATCTGCTGGCCGAGCGGATCTACACCAGCGCAACCACTGGACCGAAACATCTCGTCCTGAGCGGCCATGGTCCGCCCGGGCTTCGGCCAAAACAGCCAAGACACCTTCTGCCGCGCTCCGATTTTTTGGCCCTGATCGCCAGGGTGCAGGGGACTCCGGCGGAAGTTTTGGCCTGTCAGGAACTTCTTGACTTTATGGAGCCGGTACTGCGTGCCGATTTCAAGGCGATGGACACCTATCTGCGGCCCGCCCTTCCGCCACTCCCCTACCCGATGGCTGTACTGCATGGCCAGGATGATCCGTTCACGACACGCGATGAAGCGCTTTCCTGGCAAAAACTCGCCGGCAACACTTTCACGTTCGAGGAGTTGAGCGGCGGGCATTTCTTCATTCATGACCACCCGACCCGTATTGCCCAAGTTTTCGCAGAGATCTCACCCTGACAGCTTGTTGGGAAATATCATACTGGTGATGGAAAGAAAAATGTGTCGACTTGACTGCGGGAGGACGGACCATGGCTGGCATACAAACGCTTCCCGCTTGAGCCATGCCAAATCAAACTGTTGGAAAGTTCTGCTGGCAAGCTTCGCTGGAGTTGTGTCCGTTCTATGAGCCGTCTTTTATCTCAGCGGAAAATCGTTCTGGCAATATCGGGGAGTCCCCCCTATAATGCGACCCTGATAGACAGTCGCACTACCTTAATTTCCAACCTTTTGGAGTTACACCTGACAGTTCCCTGACACTCCATAATTGACAGCCATTTCCAGCAGAGCTGCTATCTTTGCAGCCGACTTGAAGAACATTGGGAAAGCGGATGCCCCAGATTATCGCCATTGCAAACCACAAGGGTGGAGTTGGCAAAACAGCCACGGCGGTCAATCTCGCCGCTATTTTTGCTGACAAGGGGTATCGGACGCTGCTGGTCGATCTCGACCCCCAGGGCAACTCATCGGCCTGGCTCAATGCTACCGAAAATGGCGCGGCTCTGGTCGAAGCCCTGGCCAACGAGACCTCTCTTGAAGTCGAGCAGACTCCTTTTTCCGGGCTTCAACTTGCCGCTGGCGGCCTTCCTCTGGCTGCAGCTCAAAAGTCTCTGGGTCATGAAGTTGGCGCGGAGCTGCTTCTTGGCGAGATGCTACAGCGTAGCCAGAAGCAATGGGATCTGGTCTTTCTCGACTGCCCCCCCAGCCTTGGGTTCCTCACCATCAATGCTCTGGCCGCATCGACTGGGGTTTTACTCCCTCTCGAAGCTCACCCTTTGGGGCTGCGTGGCCTGAGTGATTCCCGCAAAGTAGTCCATGCGGTTCAAAAACGCTTAAATCCCGGGACAAGCATCATCGGAGTCGTTCCTTGCCGGGTCCACCCGCGGCGAGCTCTGCACCGCGAGGTGATGCTGGCCCTCGAAGACGCCTTCCCAGACCAGGTAACCCCATCCATCCGTGAAAATGTCGCTGTTGCCGAGGCGCCTGCCCACGGATTGCCGATCAATCTTTACAGCCCACGCTCGAATGGCTGCCTCGACTATCGAAAGGTCGCCAATTGGCTGGCCAAAAGGCTTTTCTTAGGAGAATCTCATGTCAACCCGCAAGGTCAGAATGCCCAAAAACCCACTGGAAAGTGACGATATCGAGGCCACAGCAGATGTCGACTCCGTACTTGGCAGTTCGGCATCTGAAACAGCTCAAGCGGTCGAGGTGTCGGCCGATGAGGATCCGGCGCAGGAGGAATCTCCCGGCAAACTGGGACCTCAGGGGAAGGCGATGCGGGCTTTGCAGAAGCGCGTCCTGGCAGCATCAGCTGCCGGCCTGATCCCATCACCTTTTATCGACCTCGCCATGATCGGTTCGATCCAACTCGAATTGATCAGAGCCCTCGCGAAAATCTACCAGGTTCCCTACCGAAAATCTCTTGGCAAGTCGCTGCTGGCCGGCCTGACCGGCGGGGTCGTTCCGGTTTTTGGCGCGCCCACCGTTGGCTCGCTGCTCAAACTCGTTCCCGTTGTCGGCATGTCTGCTGCGGCACTCTCAGTTTCGGCGCTGGGGGCAGCAACCACCTACGCGGTAGGCCGAACCTTTATCATGCATTTTGAAACCGGTGGAACTCTGCTCGACTTCGATGTCAGAACGATGCGGGCCCATTTCCGCCGAGAGTTCGCCAATGCTTCCGAAACCTCTCAGGACGTTGCAGGCTAGCGGAACACAGAATTGATCGGACAACGACCGAAACTTACTGTAAAGGCCTGTCTTAAACAGGCCCAAAATGCTAAATCTTTAAGGAAAGAGGTCTTATGAAAACAACGTTGCGCGGACTGGCGATTGCACTTCTCATCCCCCTGTTCCTCGCTGTCCAAGTGCATGCGGAAACAGCCTCGGTGACGCCGGAGACTCCGGCCAACTGGTGGCAGAAAAGCTCACTCGATCCGACAGCAGAATATTCAGGCTGGCTAAAAAGGCTCAACCTGTCCCTGACTTACAACCACCTGACGGGAAATACCGAAGGGTACGCGCTGGGGGGCAGCGCCGGTCTGACTTTGCGCAAAGGGCGCACGACCGGCACCCTCTCCTATGACATCAACAAAAAGGACATCACTCAGGGTGAAGAGGATACCGTCAAAAGCGAAAAATGGACAACGGTTTTGGCCGGCCAATACGACTTCTGCCGTTCTGGTTATGGAAGCGCAGCGTATATCTGGGAACAGGACAGTAACAACAACATCGAGATGCGCGAAATCACCGTGGCAGGGATCGGCAGTTACCTGGTCAGTTCCGAACGACTCAACCTGAACCTTTTTTTGGGCGCCGGCCAGACCGACGAAGACTACGACCATATCGTGAAACGCTATACCGCCATCGACAACCGGACTTACAACATGCTCTATCTCTACCAGACCTTGGAATGGCAGATTACCGAGTGGCTGACCTTGAGCCAGGGGGTCCGGCTGATTCACTCCTTCTCGGAAATGAATGAGTTCTCTATGGAGGATGAAACCTCCGCAGTCAGCGTCACCGGACAGAGCCGCCGCGACCTCTTGATGGTCAAAGTGGAACTACAGGTGCCGATCCGCCAGTACTTCAGCATTTTCAGCTCCTGGAATCTCAATTACGACTCCCACCCCTGGCCCGGCAATGACAGCACGGATACTCTGACTACCGTTGGCCTGCGTTTCTCCCACTGAACCAGCAAACATGAATCACCGAATCATTCAAGACCTCTTTGAGCGGTCTGTTGCGACCGGCGGCGGCCGGCCGGCCGTCATCGAAGCGGACCTTTGTCTCAGCTATACCGAGCTTAATAGGCGGGCGAACCGCCTGGCCTGGGTTGTCAAGGATGCCGGGGTCAGCCCGAACGGCATTGTGGCTGTCGCCCAGGGGGCGGGTGCGGGACTAATCGTCTCGGAACTCGCCTCTCTCAAGGCAGGCTGCGCTTTCATGCCGATCTCGCTGCAGACACCTCAGGCACGCCTGGCCATTGTGCTACAAAGAGCCCGGCCTCAGGCCCTGGTCGCCCCCCTGGAGGACGCCGACCTGATTGCCGGTCTGCTCGCTGCGAGCGACAATCCACAACTGACCACGGTTTTGGTCGACCGAAGCGGAGCCTTCTTCACGTTGGGAGGGGACGGTGTTCTGCAACAGGTCCTCCCGGCCAGGGAGGACAACCCGCCGTCTTTGGCCGAGCCCGACTCCGGAGCCTATGTGGTCTTTACCTCCGGCTCGACCGGAGAGCCGAAGATTATCCTCGGCCTACAGAAAAGCCTGAGCCATTTCCTTCATTGGGAGAAAGGCGAATTCGATCTCGGGCCGGAGCTGCGGACCCTTTCTTTGGCTCCGCCGACCTTTGACGTCAGCCTACGCGATATCTACCTGCCACTGCTCTGTGGTGGAGCGGTTTGCATCCCCGATCCTGCGACACGACAGAACATTCCGGCACTGGTTCGCTTTGTCGGCCAACAGCAGGTCAACCTGATTCACTGTGTCCCCTCGCTGTTCCGGGAGATCACCAGCCACCTTCAGCAGCATGACCCGGAAGCTTTTCAGGGGGTCGATTACCTGCTACTGGCCGGAGAGCCCCTGTACGGTGCCGATGTGCTGCGCTTTCGACAGGCCACCACCGGCAAAACCCGTCTGGTCAATCTCTACGGTCCTTCCGAAACAACTCTGGCTAAAATGTTTTTCCGCATCGATGGAGAGAGTTTGGCACCGGGTCAAATCGTACCGGTGGGGAGCCCAATCAGCAACACAGCGGTACTGATTCTTAAGGGAAATCGCCTCTGCAAGGCTGGTGAACCGGGAGAAATTCATATCAAGACCCCTTTTCGCTCCCGGGGCTACATCGGCAACGACCAGCTCAACGCCCAGGTTTTTATACAGAACCCGCTGAGTGACACACCGGACATCCTCTACAAAACCGGCGACATGGGACGATATCGTCCCGATCACAAGGTCGACTTCATCGGCAGGATCGATCGTCAAGTCAAACTGCGTGGCAACCGGGTTGAGCTGCCGGAAGTAGAGCAGGCGGTGGCAGCTCTCGACAAGATTCACCAGGTCTTCGTCCGCGCCAACCTCAAAGATGGCTTGGTGGACGGCCTGACCTGCTACTACACTGCGCAAGAAAAAATCTCTCGTGAAGAACTTGTCGTCGGGCTAAGGAAGAGCCTTCCCGACTACATGATCCCGACTTTTTTTGTCCAACTCG
>PKTY01000132.1 GCA_002869725.1 Desulfuromonas sp.
AAGGAGCGATTGTTCAACCAGGGCTCCAAATCCGTCCAGGTTTTCCAGTGCCACTGCCAGAGACTGCTCAGGCTCGATACCGATCTGTCCATAGAGGGGATAGGCGTTGTCAACCGCTTTCAGTTCGATCAGTAGACGGTTGTCGCCAGATGGATCGGCGGCCATGCTGCGCATGGTCATCACATGGGAAAGTTCGCCTCTGGCGATAAAATAGGAGTGCTGCGCGTCGTCCAACTCCCGATGGTAGAGGCGAGCTTCAAGGTCCCCGCCCAGCAGGGCGCCGGCGTCGCTGAGTAGCCCATCCTCCGCTGACGCGATAAATGAGCCGATGGCACTGATGGCGAACACGCCGAGGGTCAGACAGGCGAGGAAAACCCCAAAACCCTTCAAGCCGCCTCGCAGCTCGCGCCTGGCCAAGCGCATTGATTGTCGGATATTGGCAAACAGGGCAGGACTAGGCATAGGGGAGGGGGCTCAGTCGTCCATCGTTCATGTTCAGTGTGCGCTGGCAGCGATTGGCAAGGCTGAGATCGTGAGTCACCAGAATCAAGGTCGTATCATGCTGCTGCTGAAGGTTGAACAGTAGAGTCATGACCAGTTCGCCCGTTTCGCCGTCGAGGTTGCCGGTTGGTTCGTCAGCGAGTAGCAGCGAGGGTTGAACCACAAAAGCCCGGGCCAGGGCGACACGCTGCTGTTCTCCTCCAGAGAGTTCTCCGGGAAAGTGATCGAGGCGATGGCCGATACCGGTCTGCTCCAAAACCTCTCGCGCTTTGGCCAACGCTTGGTGATCGCCGGCAAACTCAAGGGGAAGGGCAACGTTCTCCAGGGCAGTCATGGTTGAAATCAGGTGAAAGGCCTGGAAGACAATGCCGATCTGCTGGCGGCGAAAGCGGGCCAGGCCGTCTTCGTCCAATGTCTCCAGATCGACCCCGCTTATCGTGACTCGCCCGGAGGTCGGACGCTCAAGGCCGGAGAGAGCCATGAGCAAGGTGGTTTTGCCGGCACCTGAGGGGCCAACAACGCTGACCGTTTCTCCCGTTGCAATCTCGAGGTCGACCCCGCGCAGAATGTTGACCGGGCCGGCTCCGCCGACTAGACTGAGGTGGAGGTTATCTATGCTGATCATCTTTCCCTTTGTCCGTTTGAACTGGTTGCTGGCCCTGATAATGGCCATCCTGACTGTGATTGGGGGGTGGAGCCAGACCAATGCCGCCGAAACACCGGTACGCATCGTAGTCTTCGGCGACAGCCTCGCTGCAGGTTACAGGTTGCCACTTCTGGATGCATTTCCGAGCCGTCTGCAGGCCGCTTTGCGCCAGGCTGGACGCGAAGCCATGGTCATCAATTCCGGGGTGTCGGGGGATACCACCGCAGGCGGTCTGGCACGGATCAACTGGATGCTGGCCGATCAGCCTGACCTTGTTATTGTCGAACTCGGCGGCAATGACGCCCTGCGTGGTCTGCCGCCCGTACAGACCCGGACCAATCTCGATGCAATTCTAGAACGACTCTCATCTGCCGGCGTGAAAATCCTGCTTACCGGCATGCGGGCCCCACGCAACCTCGGTGGCGACTATGTCGCGGGTTTCGACTCCATCTTCCCTGAGCTTGCCAGACTGCATCAGGTGGCATTCTATCCCTTCTTCCTCGATGGGGTGGCAACTGCCCCAACCCTCAATCAGAACGACGGCATTCATCCCAACGCAAAAGGGGTAGATGTGATCGTCGCAGGGATTCTGCCCCTGGTGCTGCAAATGATTGGTTCTGGCGATTGATCTGCCCAGAGTCCTTCGGCGACTGGCCTACCTCAGGTAGGCTTCGGTGACGTAGCGCCGCATCATGACATGGGTATTGAAGTAGTAGGCGTTCTTGCCGATGGCGTTTTTCATCACCTTGACCCAGCCTGAACGATCCTGGTAGTAGAGCGGCAAGATCACCTTCTCGAGCTTGTTGTAAAGATCGAGAACATCCTCGTCGCTGTGATTGACGTCGACGGTTGTCTCGGTCGCTGGCGGGCCGATTGACCAGCCGGTCACCCCTTCGATGTGCCCCTCGATCCACCACCCATCAAGCACACTGAAGTTGGGAACGCCATTCAGGGCGGCTTTCATGCCGCTGGTCCCGGAAGCTTCCAGGGGGCGTAGAGGGTTGTTCAACCAGATATCGACTCCGGGAATCAGTCGTGAGGCAATATCCATGTTGTAGTTGGGGAGATAGACCAGACGTATCCGATCACCAAAATATTGTGCCTGTTGCTGGATCTCCTGAATCATTCTCTTGCCATGATCGTCATGTGGATGAGCTTTGCCAGCAAAAATCAGTTGTAACTTGCCATCGCCGATCTGCAGCAAGCGTTCCGGGTCGGTGAAGATCATCTTGGCTCGTTTGTAGGCAGTCGCCCTGCGCGCGAAGCCGATGGTCAGAATGTCCGGATCGAACGTTCGGCCAGTCACTTCCTGAATATACTGGAACAGGTAGGCTTTGGCTCCAAGATGTGCTTCCCAGATTTCGTCGTCGGGGATATTGTCGACCCTGACCAGCAGTTCCGGTTCATTGGCCCAACTCGGCAGGTACTTGTCGAACAGACTCATCATATAGGGGGAGGTCCAGGTAAACGGATGGACACCGTTGGTGATGGCGTGAATTTCGAAGCCCGGAAACAGGCTCTGAGAGACCTCCCCGTGCTTCTTGGCGACTCCGTTGATGAAATGCGAGAGGTTAAGAGCCAGCAAGGTCATGTTCATCTCTTCTTTGCCGGCCAGGTTGCGCAGCAGATCGAGAGGGACGACTTCCCCCATGATCTTTTCAACCATGCTGTACGGGAACCGGTCGTGGCCCGCTTCCACCGGAGTATGGGTGGTGAAAACGCACTGGGACTGAATCTTCGGGATATCCCATGATGACAGTTCTGACGAACCGTTTTCCACGACGCGCCGATGGTGGTTGAGTAGATCAAGGGTCAGCAGACTGGCATGCCCTTCGTTCAAATGGTACTTACGGACCTGGAAACCCAGGACTTGCAGTAGACGGACACCGCCGATACCGAGGACGATCTCCTGCTTGAGTCGATACTGCTGATCCCCACCATATAGGTGGTCGGTGATTGCCCGATCCTCGTTGAGATTGCCAGGGATATCGGTGTCGAGGAACAAGACCGGGACTTCACCTCCGGTAGGGCTTTTGACCCGGTACAGCCATGCCTGCACCTTGACGTCGCGATCTTCGACGGTGACCAGGGTCTTGCCCGGTAGTAGTTCGAGCATATTTTCCGGTTTCCAGCTGACGGCATGTTCCTGTTGCCACCCGCTGCTGTCGAAAATCTGGCGGAAATATCCTTTGCGGCTTAAGAGCGTGACGGCAACAAGTGGCAACTTGAGGTCGGCAGCACTCTTGATGGTGTCTCCGGCGAGGACGCCAAGGCCGCCGCTGTAGGTCGGAATTTCCGCAGTCAGGCCGATTTCCATGGAGAAATAGGCGATTCTTTGGGTGTCGGTATAGCCTTTCCAGCTGTTCATCGGTGGCCCTCTTTGACAGGATTGATTTGTCAGGTAAGAATATCACATCTGCTTGCAGTTTCAGCGAAACTAAGGGCAGAGCGTTGAGAATATTTTTGGTATTAACCTGTTCTCCCTTGATGGGAGGGGATTGAGGGGAGGGTACCCTCCCAGATCCGGGAGTCGATTATGAATTTTGATAAGGGTTTGAGAGCGATACGGCACCTGCTCGTTATCGCGTCAGTGCTGCTCATGTCGTCTTGCATGACCATCGGCTGGGAGTTTCCTGTTCACAACGTGGCTCGCATCGAGATTGGCAAGACGTCCCGGTCGGACATCCACGACATGTTTGGTCCCCCATGGCGCACCGGCATTGAGGATGGCCGCAAGGTCTGGACCTACGCTCACTACAAGTACGGCTTGAGCGGACAGACCGAGGCACGCGATCTGCTGGTCCGTTTTGATGACGCAGGGTTGGTTTTCTCCTACACGTTCAGTTCCTCTGTCCCCGGCGAAGGGGATTTTTGATTTTAATTTCCCTCACCCCAACCTTCTTCCACAAAAGGGAAAGAGGGCTTTTATCCGACACACTCTATGGTATTATTTCCCACAGTGCGTGTAGGGCTGAGTCGAAAGG
Source organism: Desulfuromonas sp. (assembly GCA_002869725.1). Lineage (GTDB taxonomy): Bacteria > Desulfobacterota > Desulfuromonadia > Desulfuromonadales > BM103 > BM103. The sequence continues at coordinate 4,132 of PKTY01000132.1, forward strand.
AGATGATATGCTGGGTGCAATTGCCGGAGACGTGATCGGCTCACCTTATGAGCATGCGCCGATCAAATCGAAAGATTTCGACCTGTTCAACAGGTACAGTGTGTTTACCGACGACACGGTCCTTTCGCTGGCTGTCGCCCAGAGTCTGCTCGACACCAGTCCCTATCAGGAGAACTTCCGGGGCTTTTTTTTACATTATCCCAATGCCGGATATGGTGGTCGTTTTCGCCGCTGGGCGCGTTCACCCTTGCCAAAGCCGTATGGCAGCTTTGGTAACGGATCGGCGATGCGGGTCAGTCCAATTGCCTGGTTCTACGACGATCTCGATAAAGTTATGGAAGAGGCCCTTCACAGCGCCGAGGTGACTCATAATCACCCGGAAGGGGTCAAGGGGGCTCAAGCGGTTGCCATTGCTATTTTTATGGCCCGTCATGGGTCAAGCAAACCTCGCATTAAAAGTGTCCTCGAAGACCGTTTTGGATACGACCTTTCCTACAGCCTCGACCAGATACGCCCAGAGTATCAATTCGAAGTCTCCTGTCAGAATTCGGTTCCCCAGGGGATTATTTCTTTTTTGGAATCGACCGACTTTGAGGACGCTGTACGCAATGCCGTGTCGTTGGGTGGTGACAGCGATACTCTGGCCTGTATTGCCGGCGGAATCGCCGAGGCATACTATGGTGGGGTTCCGGATGGGATTGCCGAGCAGACTTTGAGTCGACTCGATGATCGTTTAAAGTCTGTCTATCTGGCCTTTCAAAGGCGTTGAACCGAGGTTGTATCTTCGAACCCGTCGTTTTGT
>PKTY01000327.1 GCA_002869725.1 Desulfuromonas sp.
CACTCCTCTTGCCGACCACCAAGGTCAGAACCACTCCGCAGAGGAACCCCACAAAGGCCACCAGGAAAAGGAGTGCCGCCCGGGGTAGGGTGAACGACATGAACAAAATCTTCGTTTCTACCGGGGCGGTATTTTGCAGCAGAATGATCGCCAGCAAACCCGCGCAAAAGGCCAAGGTCACAATTTTGACTTTGAGCATGTCAATCTCCCGGAATCCTCGCAAAAAAGATCATGCAGCCTTTAGAATTCTATGTCCCGTTCCTGTTCAGAAAATGGATAAACGTGTTTTGGTTGTAAAAAGCTCCAATGCTTTGGTCCCGGCGTATGAATTGCCGACTTCGTTTAGAGCTGGAGACCACACGCACAGGCTCATTTTGCCAGGGACCACCGCAACAATGCCTCCTGCCACACCACTTTTGCCTGGCAGCCCCACCCGGAAGGCAAAATCACCAGCAGCATCGTAGGTTCCGCACATCAGCATGACTGAGTTAACCCGTTTCGCTTTGCGGCGCGGAAGGACTTCTCCACAAAGCGACGAAACTCCCTGGTTGGCCAGGAACAGGCAAGATGCCGCCAACTCCTGACAAGACATCATGATTGAGCACTGAAAGCAGTAGAATTCCAGGACATCATCTACGGCATGACTGAGATTCCCGAAATCTTTGAGCAAATTTGCCATAGCCCGATTACGGTAAGCGCTGGTTATCTCCGCCTGAAAAATCTCTTCATCGTGCCGAAGGTCGGGAATCCCGGAAAGGTGGCGCATAAAATCCAAGTAATTGTCTTGGGGTGCATCGAGGTGCTCAAGCAGGATATCGGAGGTGACCAAAGCTCCAGCATTAATGAACGGGTTTCGTGGACGCCCCCGTTCATATTCCAATTGCACCAGAGAGTTGAACGAGGTTCCGGAGGGCTCTCTGCCAACCCTCTCCCAGGTCTTGGCTCCACGCAAGCGCAGGGCCAAAGTCAGACTAAATAGCTTTGAAATGCTCTGGATTGAGAACCGCTCGGAGGAGTCTCCTACATGACTGGCCTGTCCATCGACCGTATGCAGCGCGAGGCCGAATTTATCCGGAGATATCTCCGCCAGTGCCGGGATATAGGTCGGTAGCTTGCCACGGCCGATGAGCGGTTGAACTTCCTGATGAATTTCTCGCAAAACCTCCTGATAATCGAATCTCGGCATTCTCAGTTCTCCAATGATGAAACGTTTTTCAATGCCCTCAAGAGATTAATCACGGGTTGTGAGTGGAGAATTCGGTCTCCGGTTGATGGCGATATTTAGGGGGATTTTTCATCTCAACGAAAATCGCCACATGGTGAAGGTCGCCGTTTCTCATATTGCAGGGATTTCAATAAATTTGGAAGACCGCTTCATCATTACATGCAAAATTTTCAATATGTAGGTCGCATTCAAGGGTCCTGGAATGACAGGGGAGGGTATGCGTGCATGACGTGATGGCATAAGTTCCCTCGTCAAGCACACATTCTAAATTTAAAAGATGTAAAAATAGCCCGTCCGCTCTGGATAAGCCATTCTCGCTTTACAGGGGTAGCGAGAACTTCGCATTGTGACACTTCAACACGATACAATTGAACTTGTGAGAAAAATTTGAGATGCGTATGCTATGGTGTCAATTCTATGATGATGAATTATCAAATGTCAGGAGTAGAAATAAATTAACATTTAAGCTAATCAGAGCATATCAAATGAACGTGAGAGGGCTTCAATAAACATCACCCCCATAAATATCAAATGCCATATTCCATTCAAATTCATTCCTTTATATCTAAATTTATAATAAATTGTTTCAATACAACCCTTCTTCCCATGTAGAGCGAAATTCATTGATCTTGGATCACTATGGACCTTAAACAAGGACACGAAACAATAGGGCAACTGGTCGCTGCTTGGCAGAGCTTTCGCATGTACCCGGCAAAACACCCTGCTTGCGTACAGAGGATAAAGCAAAGCTATGAACAACTGACTATGCTGCTGAATCAGCAGCCAAAAATTCGTATTGGCATAACAGAAGAAACCCTTTTTGTAGATGATTGTCTCTTCACCGACCCATACATATCAGAGACAGAAGCCATAGACATTCTTCACGACCTTGGACTCCTAGGTCTAGAAATAGTACGCGGATTGACATTTGAGGAATTGAATCTTTTTTTTGCTCTGAGTGTTTACTGTCTTAAGGAAGACAAAAATATTCAGAATGCTCGCGATCTTAAAAAGTTGCACCATCTGCGTATTATCACTTCACAGGAAGAAAATGAAAAGCCCCGTGCTGTCTACAATGCCGCGATGCAGGCTGTTGACCAGGTTTTCAATGACATTAAGGGAGGACGTGTTCCTTCAACAGAAGGTCTTCGTAATGTTTCAAAAAGTATGGTTCAGTCAGTTTTGCGTGAGAAACATGCCTTGTTTGCTCTAGCCCAGATCAAAGACTATGACAATTATACATTCAACCATTCGGTAAATGTTGGCATTATTTCACTGACCGTTGGTCATGCCTGCAACATAGACCCAAAGCTGCTCCCTTTATTGGCCTTCGGCGGCATGGTTCATGATATCGGTAAGCTGAAAATACCCTCGAAAATCCTTAATAAGCCTGGGAAGTTGACCAAGGAAGAATATGATTTGATGAAAAAGCACCCTATTGCAGGAATGGAATTGATCTCCAAGGTTAAGGGTATTCAGCAAGAAGTTGTCGATATGGTTCATTATCACCATTTACATTACAAGGGCTTTGGTGGTTATCCAAGTCGTCCGAGCAGAAACCTTTCACCTGTGGTAGATATGGTCAAAATTGCGGACACCTATGATGCAATAACCACGCACCGGGTTTACAAGCGCTCTATACCGCCCCGTGAAGGTCTCCGGCAAATGAAAGCCGTCCGGGGCGACATTTTGAACCCAGACTTTCTAGACTATTTTACATCCTACCTTGGGGACTACCCTGTAGGCAGTCTGATTCGACTAAAAAAAGGCGAAATCATGCTGGTCATTGGTTTTGGCGAATTAGGCAGCAACCATTTAAAATTGCGCCGAGTAAGAACTGCGAATGGCAAGTTGGACCTCGAAAAAAACTTAACTGAACTACTTCCGACTGAACACGACTTGATAGTTGCTGACATTGATCCTGCGAATCGAGGGATCGATACCTCAGTCTATTTCGATTGACCACGGGTGCGGGATGAATCTCGGCCATCCCGGTGAAGGGGTTATCAGTCACCTGTCAGTTGTTTCGGCGAGTCCGTTGCTCGGGCACGACAGATTGGTGCATGAAGGTTTCAAAAAGACACGCAAAAAAGAGTGGTTGGTGTTTTTTGCAATGTAACTAATTTGCTGTATGACGGCAAGAAATGTTCAACTTCTGCCTCTTGCGAAGCCACCCATAACGAGCTACCTACAAGGGGGAGCATATGCGCACTGCCCTTGCCATTGTCTTGACCTTTTTTCTCCTCCCCAATGAGGCCTTGGATGCCGAACAACTTCCTCTGGCCATGCAGATCGTCCAGAACGCCAAACGCGACTGTAACGGCTTCGAAAACGGTACATTTTATTCCACAGAGCGCACCATCTCACTACATGATTTGACGGGTGATGGGCGTCCGGAGGAGGTGGTCGATGCGTCGCAGTTCTCCTGCTCGACCGCTCTCACCTTGTGGGGTGGCAGCGGCGGAACCTATCTGTGGGTCATCGTCGATGGCAAGGCTCATGAATTCCTTGCGCATCGCTGGAAAGTCATCGATTTCGACGGCAAGCCGCTGCTGCTGCTCGCGGTGCATTCCTCACAGTGCGGTGATGCCATCGGCCCTTGTTACCGTGCCCTGGTTTGGGACAATGGATTCAGGACGTCCCAGGAACCGTTTGAGCAATGACCATCTATCAGGCACGAAAGCCCTCGATCTCCGGACCGGGGGCTTCTCTTGCATTGCAGGATTTACTGCTCAACGGGTCGTCGCCACCGTTGCGGATTTATTGTCACAGAGTATAGACTGTGATGGTGACCGGCACGAAAATCATTATTTAGGAAGCCCTATTTTATTTTACCCAGCAGGTGGATTCCATTGGATAACATCGAAAAACAAGAAATTATTTGTCATTATGAAGACCTTCTGCAAAAGGTGACTGAACCAGAAGATTTAAGCTTTATTTGGGAGAAAAAATCTCTTGATCAAGGCAATTTAATTGTGGCCTCCGCTGATAAAGATGGTCTTCTGACGGTTCTTGCAGGTCTTTTAACTTCCTACGGCGCAGAAATTGTTTCGGGTGACATTATATCAGTCGTTGACGACCATAACCCTAGCCAACGAAAAATACTTGATATCCTTTACTTGAAATGGCCAGAAGGAGAGATTGCTGAAAGGCTTCTTGGTAATTTCAAAAATGATTTGGATTACTGCAACAAGAAAATAGTTATTGAAGGGATTGAGTCGGTTAGGAATTGGGTCATCGACAAAGTCGCTGTTCTTTTCTCATCTCAAAATGAAAATAAAAAAGGAATTTTGCCGGTTGAGATTGAAATTGATAATGAAAGTTCAGAGACCGATACGGTACTGCGCATAGAATCTCAAGACACCCCTGGTTTTTTGTTTGCTTTTTCAAATTCTCTTTCACTTTTATCAATTAATATTGACCGTGCAACTATTCGTACAGCTTCTGATTTAGTTCAAAACGTTTTTTATGTCCGCGATTTAAAAGGTCGTAAAATCATGGATCAGGAAAAACTCGATGAGTTACGATTCATTTGTGCGTTGATAAAACAGTTCGCTTACCTCTTACCTAACGCACCAAACCCAGGTCAGGCCATAAGCCAGTTTCGCGACTTTGCCTCAAAAAGTCTATTAACCCCACAACGGTCAGATATCCTGCCCAGCATG
>PKTY01000181.1 GCA_002869725.1 Desulfuromonas sp.
ATCTTCCAGCAAATTGGTAATCTCTCCCTTTATCTCCTGCCAGGCTAAGTGGTAATGGTTCTGCCAAACTGCCAGTTCATCCTTGATTGCCATATCAGACCTCCCTGTAAGTTCCTGCTCCTGAAAGAACTGTGTGATTGACTCCTCAAATCATACCCAGGGGAGTGTCATAATATTTCACACTTGAGTGGTGTATTCGCTTGCCCTGTCATTTGAGGTCAAAAACAAAAGGCAAAATCCACCTCAACATACTTAAATGCTGGTTAAAGCTCTCCACGGTGGATGCTTAGGAAAAGTCTTGCGGTGGGGTGCTGGCCAGCTTCTTTCGTGCATCCATCAGGGCTTGATCAAAATGATTTTCGAGCCGAGTATTAACTCCTCTACAGCCATCCACTACATTCGCAGCCCAGTCGAAGTACTCCTGCTTTCGCTCCGCAGTCCAACCCGACGGCGGTTGGTTACATATATCCTGAATATTTACTATCTTGTCAGCGAGCTTGATCACTTTAGCAGATGTTGAGAGGTGGGGAGCATGCTCGACCTGTCGCTGCTTACGCACCTGCTTCGGCAGGACTTTGTCGTCTGTCACCTCAAGAACGACCTCAAGGGCCGTGGTTCCGAACAGTCTGACCAACTCTTCGGGCGTCGTTTGGGTGTCCTCAATTGTGTCATGCAATACAGCCGCAATAAGCACGTTGAGATCCTCAACTTTGCCAACATTCGCGATCAGTGACGCGACACGGATGGGGTGATTGATGTAGGGAGAGGCTTCGCTCCCCTTACGTCGCTGATCGCGGTGCTTCTCCGCGGCAAATTCGATAGCGCGAAGGAGTCGTCCTGCATCGAACAGACAGGACATATTGGGTTCAGTCATGGCTGGGTCCTTTCTGTTATCAAGTCACTTGTACTGCAAAGTTCCAGGCAGCGTTGCCATGTGTATGTTCTCGCAACGAACCGTTTGGCCGGCGGCAGATCCTCTATAGGTTTGAGGATCTCTTCGAAGTTGTCACCGTACTTCGCTCTTCTCTGCTCGAGTTCAGCAAGCACAATAGCCTCTTCAGCTTCGACCTCAGCCTTATACCATTTATCAAAAATGCCGCGGATGACAGGTGTTTCTCCGAACCCGACCCAGCCATCATAGAGCTCTTGCGGGCTCATCCCTGTGGTGTCAACACCATCTAGGAAGCCATCGATGATCCGTTTGGCTGCAGCGACGGCATCCTCGTAAGTGTCGTAAGTTCTCTCGAACTCATCTTCGCCGGCGGGTCCGTAGTAGTTGTCACGTACAAATAATTCGAATTTTGCCATGATCCATCTCCTTTCGGTTTGGACCACCGGTCTCTGCCCGCCCAACGCGGTCAGTATGACCGATGGCGTTCGGGCTGTGCTGCTTCAACTTGGGGATTGTTAAGGACTGATGAAGGGTGCTTTGGAGGTGATTTAAGATTACTTTTTTTTCACGTGATGATCAATTATTTTTTACAACAGTGTAAATTATGCGCGTTGCGATGTGGCGTGACTTATTATGACACCCTCCCGTTGGAAAGTTGCATTATCGGTGCAAGATGGCCCCACAGGCATGGAGACGAAATGAAGCAGCTGCTTGAACTCGTCAAAAAGGATACCTACCGATGGGAGGTCCATCCCCTGCTGGAGAATCTGGACAACGATTTTGCCATCGGCGGTCTAATACGGAGAGGTAGCTGGCTTGGGAGTACGGAGCTTCTTTCTTTTGCCAACGACCTCATGGACGTGACCATCAGTCTCCATCACAACGAGCAAACCAGCACCTGGGCCGTCCGTGGCAATCTTATCAACCAGTTTGTCCTTTTCAATGACAACCACTGGCCGAAACCTTTAAGAAACCGATATATCAGCGTTCAAAAAGCGTTCAATGACTATTACGACAACGTACTGAGTTGTGTGGACAACCTCGAACGCTGTTCCCTTGACCTCTTCGGAATTTACTGGGACGGCAGTGATTTCGATACGGGTCAGCATTTTACGATGATCGGATATGATTTTGTTTATGGCGGCAACGGCTATGCGATAAACCTCCCCCCCCGCCTGGCAGCAAACCTGTTTCGTGGCGAGCTGGCCCTGGCTCAGTTTTTCCTGATCATGGTCTTTTCCGATCTTTACTCAAAGATGGTCGACAGGCCAATCGATGGCATGACGGTTTACCCTCTCAGTTCCGAGTGGTCTCAGCATCTGTTCAGGGTCACTCCCCAAAAGTTCCTGGAATGCCGGTCTCATGACAAGACAAAACTTCACGTGCAGGACATCGAGAGCGTGTCCCAACGGTCCGATGAAATCAAGTATGGGTCATCCCGTAAGACGTATCACTCCGTTGGAAACATTTACTACCTCAGGGAATATTCACGACCAGTCAGGCTTGACGTCGAGTCGTTCCTGGAATCGGATGATATTGAGGGTGCAATCAAACACCTCACCCGTTTTGCCAATCTTCACCCCGGCAACATGTATTGTCATTACAAGTTGGCCTACATCTACTTATGGATCAACCAGCCCGCAAAAGCCTTTGTGGAATTCGGCAAGTGGGCAGACCTGCATATTGATCGTGGCTATTTCGGGGGGGCGCTCAGCATCCTCAGTGAGATGGAAGAGCTTTGCCCTGGTGACCCGAGGGTCTCCCTGCGCAAGGCCGATGCCTTCAGATGCCAAGGTTGGGTTGATAGTGCGACCGAAGAGTTAATGAAGGCTGGGAAAATAAGCATCGAAAAGAACTACGCCCTTGGCCTGGAATTGTTTCGCCTGAGGATGGTGAGGCTGTGGTGGCACCGCCTCCCAGCCATCGAGCATATGACGCCTCACCAGATGTTGAGGCTCGATTTCAGCCGGGACCTTGGATTTTACCAGCGTGATGATGACCCGCCCTCGGGAGAAGGGACAACCTCTGGCGAGGCCTCTGATTGGGATATTGACTGGAATGAGTTTTCAACGACGTTAATTATTCCTATCTTTGATTTACGGGAACTCGCTGAACTTAAGCGCAAGGCAGAGTGCCTTGAGATGAGCAGTCAGCTTGAAGAACTCATTGAGAGCCTCATGACGATTGCTGATTTTTACCAAAACTACAAAGTCGAAAGAAAATCAATCGATATTTTCGAAAGGCTTTTGAACATTGATAAACAAAGAGCCCCATTCTACCTGCAGAAGCTTGCAGAACTGCACTTTAGGTCTGGCGAAGAAGAAGAAGGTTTCAACAAGATGGGTGAGCTTTATGGGTACTACGAGGCGGTAAATCTTAAAAATAAAGCCAATCTCGTCAAGAAGAAAATCGCTGAGATGAAGGAAAAGATTGAAGATTGGAATCTTAATGGGTTCAAGTTTCTTGATGAGAAGCCAATCCATTTTCGAGACTGCACACTCTTTTTCGAGTTGAAGAAAGAGCATTTTTGCCAGGATGGCAGCTCGGAAAAGGTGTCAGGACACAAACATGTCACGCCCTGAAACCGGGCGGCCGGTCAAAACCAGGGGAGGCATCCCTGAGAGTTGTATTCCAGCGTGTAGGCTTGACTGAAGGATGAATAGACTGTAATTTAGTGAGAATTTTTCATTCTGTTCAGTGCAAAGCCGGGGTAACCCGGTGACGCAAAGCTACGGATCCACGGTCGCGAAGCCGTCGGTGGACCGCCGGGTTGCCAGATGATCTGTTAGTGATTTGTTTCTAAGGGGGGTGTTGCGCCGTACTGCGCGATACCCCCCTTTTGCTTTACCAGGGGTAAAAGCAATGGCCGGTCTCTGGCCAAAAGAGAAGCCTCGACCTACCCAATCTGAGGCGGAGGTCAAGGTCTACAACGCCCTGGCCGGCGGCCTGCCTTCCGGCTGGACGGCCTGGCACTCTCTCAGTGTGCGCACCGATGAGGGGAGCGAGGGCGAGGGCGATTTCGTGGTCGCCGTCCCCGATCGCGGCTTTCTGGTGCTGGAGGTCAAGGGGGGGCTGATCGAGCAGCGCGACGGGCGCTGGTTCCAGAACGGCCATCCCATGGCGCTGGCCCCCCGCACCCAGGCCCACTCCTTTGCCAAAAAGCTGGTTGGCCGTCTGCCGTCCCTGCCCGGCATGACCATCCCCTTCGGCATTCTCACCCTGTTTCCCGACACCCCCTCATCCCACACCCCCTCGCAGGACAACCTGCGTGACCTGGTGCTCACCGAGCGCGACATTCCTCATCTTGGCCAGGCTCTGGCCGCCCGGCTCGACCAGGCCTTTCCCGAAGGGTTCGTCGTGCCGGAACTCCCCTGGCGCCAGAAACTCCACGATCTCTGGGGTGAGACCTGGATCCCCCGGGTCAAGCTCGGCCACAAGAAGGAGATCAACGCCGAAGAGCGCTACCAGCTTGATCAGCACCAGATCGAGATCATCGATTCCATTGCCCACAACCAGCGCGTTTGCATTGAGGGCGTGGCTGGTTCCGGCAAGACGGTCATGGCCCGGGAGGGGGCGATCCGCATGGCCGCCGCCGGCAAGCGGGTGCAGATGCTCTGCTTCACCGACGCCCTGGCCCAGTGGCTGGCCCACTCCCTGGAAGGGACCGGGGTGCAGGTGGCCACCGTCCCCCGGTTTGCGGCGGAACTGCTGCGGGAGCAAGGGGATCTCGACCGGCTGCCAGCCACCCCGGAAGAATGGAAAGAGATCTCCCTGAAAGCCGCCTTCGATGCCCTGCCGCTGCTGGATGAACGCCCCGAGGTGGTGATTGTCGACGAGGCCCAGGATTTAGCCGAAAACGAATGGCTTCTGGTTGAAGAACTCGCTAAAGAGGCCCGGTTGTGGATCTTTTATGACCCGGCCCAGGCGTTCTGGGACGACCGGCCGCTGCCGGCATGGGTCGAGCAGATGTTTTC
>PKTY01000115.1 GCA_002869725.1 Desulfuromonas sp.
ACCATACCGGCAACCGTACCCGCCTGACTTGGAGAGATGTCGCCCGTTGTTGACGAGAAGACAACGGTGGTCCCATCGTTGACAGCCTCACCATTTTCATCGCTCACAGTGGCGATAATGGTAAAGCTCCCCTCGCTGGCGTTGAACTGGCTGGACAGTTCGATTGCGGCTGGAGGTCCGGATGGGGAAGGGATCGTCCCGGTATCATCTGAGTGGCTGCTCCCGCCGCCACCCCCGCAAGCTGTCAATATAAAAATTGCTGCGACTGTAGAGCAGAGATAATAAAGAAATTTAGTCATGGCTAAAGACTCTCCCTTGCAAAATACGACGTCACCGCTACGAGACATCCAGACCGGGTCTCATTAAAACGTGTAGATCAATTTGCTGCTGAGGTTGGCCCCACTGCGGAACTGGCCTTCGATATCCAGGTGCAAGTGATCTGTCAGAGGCCAGCTGATACCAACAAATACCCCGAACGGGCTTTCAAGCTTGACATCCTCGTTTTGAAACGCGATATCTTGCCCCCCGTTGGCTGTAAAGGTACTTTCGATTTCCGAATCGTAATAGGAATAGACCGGGCCACCATAGAGAAGTGCTCCTTCCAGAGAAACCTCAAAGGTGAACCCCATATCTACGGCTAATGCATTGTCGAAGTAGATTTCCTCTACTCCGGCGAATGACCCTTGATTCGAACGGTAGGTTCCATACTTGCTTGTTTCGTAATCCGAGAAATAGTTCACTTGCAGAAAAGGCCCAACCGTCAACCGGGAACCTTTGAAAATCGGGCCGCCGATTCCCAGCCCCACAAAAGGACGCAGATCGTCAGTCGATTCGTTGCTTTCATGAAATACGTACGGGTCTTTCAGGGTGTAATCCGCCCCGCCACCACGCATATAGACACCCCACCCCCCCGGCAGTCCAAAATCTGCCTGGGCATAAAGCATGTTCTGGTCGGATTCCAAACCACCAAAGGAGCCACCCGCATCATACTCCTCGGAAAGCCAGTTATAACCGGCGCTCAGGGAGAATTGTCCGGCAGCGAGACGAGACTTGGCCGGGCCATAGCCAGCACCCAGGGCTTGAGTTGTCAGGGTCAGACAGAGACATGCAACGAGCAGGCAAAGGCGCTTCATGGTCGACACTCCTTGGCAGAAATTGCGAATTGAATAGCTCACTCTAGAAACAACAAAAGGTTCAAACTGATCAGATCGGTCAAAAACTGCTGAAACTCCTTGTGATTTACTAACCATTTTCCCGTAAATTGTCAAACTATTTATCTTTTATCCACTTGCCACCGGTACAGGAGCATTCCCACGCGAGGCACAAAAACCGGAGAGAGGACAGGTATGGCACCTGTAATTTGCAGAATACATGCCTATCTCAATCCTGGCCGAGCAGAGCCAGTTCGCGTTTTTCCAGGATCAGCATCTGATCCCTCAGCTCCGCCGCTTTTTCGAACTCTAGGTCGGCCGCGGCCTGCAGCATGGCGTCCTTGGTTTTACCGATGGCAGCCCGCAACTCGCGGATTGACGTATACTCCTGACAAGTTTCGGCAGCCAGCGGCAGCTTCGGGTAGTCCTGTTCGCTGATGTCGTCTAGAATGGTGCGCAGCGACTTGCGTACCGTCTCCGGAGTGATGCCATGTTCCAGGTTATAGGCGAGCTGAGCGGTGCGGCGGCGCTCGGTCTCGTCAATGCAGGTCTGCATCGAGCGGGTCACCTTGTCGGCATACATCAGCACCCGACCATCGACGTTGCGGGCAGCGCGGCCGCAGGTCTGGATCAGCGAGCGGGTGCTGCGCAGGAAACCTTCCTTGTCGGCATCGAGAATTGCCACCAGCGCCACTTCAGGAAGATCGAGCCCTTCGCGCAACAGGTTAATGCCGACCAGCACATCGAACAGCCCCTGGCGCAGATCGCGGATGATGCGCATCCGCTCAACGGTGTCGATGTCCGAATGCAGGTAGCGCACCTTGATATCGATCTCCTGGAAGTAACCGGTCAGGTCCTCGGCCATACGTTTGGTCAGGGTGGTGACCAGTATTCGCTGGCCCTTGTCGACGGTAGCACGGACCTCGCCGATCAGGTCATCAACCTGGTTGCGAGCCGGACGCACCTCGATGGGGGGATCGATCAGCCCGGTGGGACGCACGATCTGCTCGACAACGACCCCCTGGGCCTGCTCAAGCTCATAGTCACCGGGGGTGGCTGAAACATAGATCGTTTGAATCCCCTTGGCGACGAACTCGTCAAAAGTCAGCGGCCGGTTGTCGAGGGCCGATGGCAGGCGGAAGCCGTAGTCGACCAGAGTCTGCTTGCGGCTGCGATCGCCACGGTACATGCCGCCGACCTGGGGTACGGTCACATGACTCTCATCGATCACCAGCAGGGCATCAGCAGGGAAGTAGTCGAACAAGGTGGCCGGTGGCTCCCCTTCATCGCGATGATCCAAATGCCGCGAATAGTTCTCAATCCCCTGGCAGAAACCCATCTCTTCCATCATTTCGATATCGAACAGAGTGCGCTGCTCGATGCGTTGGGCTTCGACCAGCTGGTTGGTGGCCTGGAAGTGCTGAATCCGCTCGCGCAGCTCGTCCTGAATGGCGCGAATGGCCCGGTCGAGGGTCGGTTTGGTGGCTACGTAGTGGCTGGCCGGAAAGACTGCGGTGGCCGGCAGACGGTCGATGACACGGCCTCGCAACGGGTCGATCTCTGCGATCTCCTCGATCTCGTCACCGAAAAAGCTGACGCGCAGGGCGCGGTCCTCCTCGTAGGCCGGAAAAATCTCGACGGTATCGCCGCGGACCCGGAAGGTGCCACGGTGAAAATCGACATCGTTGCGACTGTACTGAATCTCGATCAGCCGTCGCAGCAGACTGTTGCGTTCGAGCTCCATCCCCTCGCTTAGGCGGATCAACATGCCGTGGTAGGCTTCTGGCGAACCGAGGCCGTAGATGCAGGAGACCGAGGCAACGATCAGCACATCGCGGCGGGTCAGCAGGCTGCGGGTAGCGCTGTGACGCAGCTTGTCGATCTCCTCGTTGATCGACGAGTCCTTCTCGATGAAGGTGTCGGAACTGGGGACGTAGGCTTCCGGCTGGTAGTAGTCGTAATAGGAGACGAAATACTCGATGGCGTTGTCTGGAAACAGCTCTTTGAACTCGCCATAGAGTTGGGCGGCCAGGGTCTTGTTCGGGGCGAGCACCAGGGTCGGGCGCTGCAGGTCGGCGACCAGATTGGCTACCGTGAAGGTTTTCCCCGAACCGGTGACGCCGAGCAGCACCTGGTGCGGGTCGCCGCGCATGACTCCGTCGGCCAGCTCGGCAATGGCCTGCGGCTGGTCCCCACGCGGAGAGTAGTCACTTTTCAGGATGAAGCTGGCCATTTTTCAATTATAGCCACGGAGTCACAGAGAATTTATCAAGGAATGAAATTGGCAGGTTTAACAAGGACCCGCCGTGTTTGGCAATGTACAGGATGGATTCATCCCTCGCCCGTACGGATAAATCACCAAAGCAGAGGGTTCCCTTCTCCCTTGGGGAGAAGGTGTCCGAAGGGCAGATGAGGGGAGAGGGGTGACCACGGACACTGTTCAACCGCCGAGCACGATGGAGAGAATGGTCTTGAGCTGCTGTTCACGGATCGGCTTGCGTAAGAAGGTCGAGATGCCGACCTTCTTGGCGGCGGCAATCCTCTCATCATCTTCTTCCGAGGAGAGCATGACAATCGGCACGAACTTGCAGTTGGGCAGCTTCTTGGCCTGCTCGACAAAGGTCATACCGTCCATCACCGGCATGGTCAGGTCGGTGATGATCAGGTTGAATTTGGTCTGCTCGATGAGGTTGAGGGCATCGCGGCCGTTGCCGGCACTGGCCGTGGCGTAGCCGAGGTCTTGCAGCATATCATCGAGAATGGCAAGCACCGACGGTGAGTCGTCGACAATCAGTATTTTCTTGGTCATGGGAGCCTCCAGTCCGCTAACTTGATGATCTGATTTTCCAACTGGTCCCCCTGGGTGTGTCGAGCAGCTCAACACCTCGTGCCGTCAACTGGTCGCGAATCTGATCGGCACGGGCGAAGTCTTTTTCCTGCCGGGCCTGCAGGCGGGCGGCAATCTGTCGATCGACCTCGGTTTCGGTAAGACCGAGGGTGTTCAGTCCTCGCAAGTTCTGGCGTCGCAGCCAGTCCGCCGGCCCACAAGTGAACAGACCGAGCACCGCTCCCAGCTCAGTCAGCTGGGCGCTCAAGGCCCTAACAGTTGCAACTTTCTCCGGGTTTTTGCGGAACTTCTTCTCAGCAATCAGGCGGTTGATGGTATGAGTCGCCTCGAACAGATGGCCGATCGCCTGGGCCGTGTTGAAGTCGTCATCCATGGCCGCACGAAATTGTTCCGCCAGCTGGGCGCTCTCCGCAACCGGGCCGGCAGGAATCTCCGGCAGCTCAGCGACAGCCTCCTCGGCAGCCTGCAGAGCCTCGTAAAAACGGCTCAAACCGATGCGGGCTTCTCTCAGGTTCTGGTCGGAAAAATCGATGGGCGAACGATAGTGGGCGGTCAGCAGGAAAAAGCGCACCACCTCCGGATCGTACTGGTCGAGGATGTCGCGGATGGTAAAAAAATTGCCCAGCGACTTGCTCATCTTCTCCTGGTTAATGTTGACGAAGCCGTTGTGCAGCCAATATTTGACGAACGGCTTGCCACTCGCCCCCTCGGACTGGGCGATCTCGTTCTCGTGGTGCGGAAAGATCAGATCGCGCCCGCCGCCGTGAATGTCAAAGGTTTCACCGAGCAGCGTAGAACTCATTGCCGAACATTCGATGTGCCAGCCGGGACGACCAGGGCCCCAGGGTGAAT
>PKTY01000280.1:0-1265 GCA_002869725.1 Desulfuromonas sp.
GATCGGAGAAGGGTGCCATGACCGATAACACTAAAAACGAAAACCGGACCGCCGAATTGCGCCGTAAGGCTGAGGCGAAAGGTTCTTCACTGCCGCTCCCCACCTCTGGTGAGGGCGACACAAAGCGTTTGCTACATGAGCTTCAGGTACATCAGGTTGAACTGGAGTTGCAGAATCAAGAACTGGAAATGCAGAATGTAGTGTTACGCCAAACCCACGAAAAGCTGGTCGAATCCCGCAACCACTATGCCGAACTTTATGACTTCGCACCGGTCGGCTATGTCTCTACCAGTGATGCAGGCCTGATTATTGAGGCGAATCTCACTCTGGCCAGAAAGTTGAATGTCGATCTACAGGAGCTGTTGAACCGTCCCTTCTCTGCGTTCATCTTCCCTGATGATCAAGATGTTTTTTTTCAGCATCGGCGAGAAATTATAGCGACAACCCAGCGAGATACCTGTCAGCTTCGGTTGCTGCGCCACGATGTTGAACCACTCTGGGTCGAGATGGATTCGACCCTGATCGAGGGCGGCGATGAAGTCAATGTTTGCTTGCGCACGATTGTCAGTGACATCTCAGAGAAGAAAAAGCTGCAAGCACGTCACCTCCGTACCAGCAAACTTTCGGCCTTGGGAGAAGTCGCTGCCGGAGTCGCCCATGAAATCAACAACCCAATCAACGGTGTCATTAACTACGCTCAATTGCTACTCAACAAAAACGACGAGAACGATCACTCCAGACAAATTCTTGAACGGATTATATATGAAGGAAAAAGGATCTCGAATATCGTTCATACCCTGCTGAATTTTGCCCAGAAAAATCGATGTGAGTTTTCTTCACTGGACTTGATGGATATAGTTATCGAGCCACTCAATTTAAATGCTCAGTTTTTCAAAAAAGACGGCATTCATATTGATGTCGGGATAGCTGAAGATCTTCCGAAAATATATGGCAACAAAATGCAACTTGAGCAGGTGGCCTTAAACCTTCTGAGTAATGCTCGACATGCCCTGAATAAAAAATTTCCCGAACCATCCAACGAGAAATTTATTATGATCGATGCAATATCATCAAAAAAACAGAATGGTGGGACTGTTCAATTGAGATTTAAAGACTATGGTTGTGGAATACCCAAAGATCATATTGATAAAATCTTCAACCCGTTTTTTACAACCAAAGAAGCTGGTGTTGGGACAGGGCTTGGTATGAGTCTCTCACACGATATACTTGAAAATCACGGTGCATCGATTTCTATTGATAGTCAG
>PKTY01000280.1:1278-6086 GCA_002869725.1 Desulfuromonas sp.
AATAAATATACGCTCGTAACAATAACTTTTCCTATCAAATCCCAATAAAGAAACACTTTAAGGAAACCTAAAAAGCCTTTGCAGAAGAGCGCTTCTTGAAAGTCACCATCAATAAAACACTAAGGCACTCAATCTCGGATCGGGGGTTTTCTCGTAATGCAGTAATTATTGATAAGGCGTAAAGTTTATATGCTAAGATTCAGTCTTGTTCGATCTATCCTCTCAGGGGGTGGCGAGAATCTCAACAAATTTGTAAGATTCTAGCTGCTACCCGCTGTTGTCGATCTGAGCGGTTAGCTTTTTATAATGAAGTGGGGAGCCCATGACAGGGGGAAAAACAGAATCTGTCGTCAGTTCAAAAAAGTTACCGAAACTTTTCCCGGTCGTCGGTATAGGCACCTCTGCAGGTGGTCTTGAGGCGTTAGAGCTTTTTTTGAGTCATGTCCCTGATGAATGTGGCATGGCCTTTGTTATTATCCAGCATCTCTCTCCCGACCACACCGGCAGCCTTCCGGAGCTTCTGCAACGCAGCACAACCATGAAGGTACAGCAGGTCGATGCTATGGTGAGGGTGCAACCAGACCATATTTATGTGATTCCCCCGAATAAAAATCTGACAATCAGCAATCGGATCCTTCATCTGGAGGCACAGGGTGCGAAGCCGGGCCTGCGACTGCCGATAGATATTTTCCTGCATTCCCTGGCAACTGATTGCACTGATCAAAGCATCGGCGTGATCCTCTCCGGCATGGGCTCGGATGGAACCTCAGGGATGTGTTCCATTAAAGGCCATGGCGGTCTGACGCTGGTTCAGGAGCCGGCAACTGCCAAGTTCGACAGCATGCCCAACAGTGTCATTGATTCAGGATGTGCCGATATCGTGGCAAAAACAGAGGAGCTGCCAGGCCGGATCATTGATTTTCTAGGTCTCGTAGCATCTCGCGGCAAGACAGAACAGGGGCCGGAGGTCAATGAGCAGAGTCACTTTGAAAAGATTACGGCTATCCTGAAAGCAAAGACCCAGCACGACTTCTCCCTCTATAAACCCACCTCGATCTATCGGCGGGTTGAGCGGCGCATGACGGTTCACCATCTCTCTTCAATTGCCGATTATGCACGTTTCCTCGAGCAGAATCCCCAGGAGGTGCAACTGCTCTTCAGTGAGCTGCTGATCGGTGTTACCAGCTTTTTTCGCGATGAGGAAATGTGGGAAGAGCTGAAGGACGTCGCCCTGCCGAAGATACTGGCGGCCTATCCTCAAGGTGGCATTCTGCGGGCCTGGTCGTGCGGATGTTCAACCGGAGAGGAGGCTTATTCCCTGGGTATACTGTTTAGGGAAGCCATGGACCGGTTGCAGCAACCGGACAAGTTCTCTCTGCAGATATTTGCAACCGATTTGGACGTTGATGCCATCGAAAAGGCCCGCCAGGGGATTTATCCCGCTACGATCGAAGCCGATGTCTCGCCAGCGCGGTTGCAGCGTTTCTTTGTCAAAGAGAGTGGTGGTTACCGGATAGGCAAAGAGGTCCGTGAGATGGTTACGTTCGCCCAGCAGAATGTGATCATGGACCCGCCTTTTACGAAGCTGGATGTGCTGATCTGTCGCAACCTCCTGATCTACCTGTCCACCGCTCTGCAGAAACAATTGCTGCCACTTTTCCACTATTCCCTGAAGCCGGGTGGACTGCTCTTTCTTGGGAGTGCAGAGACAGTCGGTGCCGAAACCAATCTTTTTCATGCGGCGACGGTCAAGTCAAAGCTTTTCTGGCGCGACACGAGCATGACCCTTGGCAGCATGGTACATTTCCCGACCTTTTTGATCTCCAAACAGACCCCGACACTGCATCAGGAGTCCCCTATGATCAAAGCAACCGACAACCTTCAACCTCTCGCTGACGCGCTTATACTCAAGCACTTCGCGTCACCGACGGTACTGGTCAATGATCAGGGTGATATCGTCTACATTAGCGGGCGAACCGGCAAATACCTTGAACCCGCCACAGGTAAAGCCAACATGAACATCTTTGCCATGATCCGTGAGGAGCTGCAGTACAAGCTGGAGAGTGCTTTCAGTCAGGCTTTGCAGCAGAGTAAGCCGGTCACCGTTAGAGGAGAGCTGAGTGGGGTGGACAATAAAATCCAACCCGTGGATATAACAATCTTGAAGATTGAACATCCGGAAATTCTGCGCGGAATGGCGATGGTCGCCTTCACGGATGTGAGCCTGCCAAGCAAGACAAAACGGAAGCGTTCACCCACTCAAACGAACAATAAACAGGTTGAAGAGCTGGAGCAAGAACTGCTGCTGACCCGTGAAAATCTGCGGACCACCACTGAAGAGATGCAGTCAACTCACGAAGAGTTGAAGTCTGCCAATGAGGAGCTGCAATCCACCAACGAAGAACTGCAGTCCACCAACGAAGAACTGATGACCTCGAAGGAAGAGATGCAATCCATGAACGAGGAGTTGCAGAGCATGAACGCCGAGCAGGCTGCCCGGCTGGAAGATTACCTGCAGGTCAACAACGACATGGAAAACCTGCTGGACAGCACAGAGATCGTCACCATATTCTTGGACAATCAGCTTCAGGTGCGCCGCTTCACCTCCGGTGCCAACCAGCTATTCAACCTGATCCCCAGTGATGTCGGGCGCCCGCTGGCTGATATCGTGTCATGCCTTAATTACCCGAAACTCTATGACCATGTCCAGGATGTGCTCCGGAAACTGATCTCTGTAGAAAACCAGGTGTCAACAGATGATGGCAAGTGGTTTAAGGTGCGAATCATGCCGTACCGTACTCTGGACAAAAAGATCGACGGCGTAGTGATCACCTTTAACGACATCACTGCTACCAAGAAGCGCGAGGATGAATTGCGGGAAGAGATTTCTCACTTGAAGGCAGGACAGGTTTCAAGTTGACCGGGGAAGGGGAGCATGACCGATAACACTAAAAACGAAAACCGGACCGCCGAATTGCGCCGTAAGGCTGAGGCGAAAGTTTCTTCACTGCCGCTCCCCACCTCTGGTGAGGGCGACACAAAGCGTTTGCTACATGAGCTTCAGGTGCATCAGGTTGAACTGGAGATGCAGAACGAGGAGCTAAAAAACACCCAAAATAGATTGAAGGAAAGTCTTCAATCTTTCTCCCTTTTAGCGGAAAACTGCCTGGACGTGATTTACAGGATGAGCCTATCGGATGGTACATACAATTATATTAGTTCTGCCTGCGAAACTCTCTTTGGGTACACTCCTGATGAGTTCTACTCTTCACCTTTTCTGATCAAACAAGTCATTCATCCAGACTGGCGCGTTTATTTTGACTCCGAGTGGAAGAAGCTGGTCGACGGAGACATTTCACCGACCTATGAGTACCAGATTGTCCATAAGTCCGGCGCAACAAAATGGGTTAACCAACGTAACATTTTAGTAAAAGATGACACCGGAAAACCCGCTTTTATTGAAGGAATTATTACCGATATCACCAAACACAAAGACTTTGAATCGGCTTTGTTGATGGCCACGCAGTCGGCAGAAAGGGCCAGTCGTGCTAAGTCGGAGTTCCTGGCAAAAGTCAGTCATGAAATTCGGACTCCTTTGACTGCAATTGTCGGTTTTGGGGAGCTTCTTGAAACAGCGAACCTGACTTCTAAAGAGAAAGAAATTCTTGGTGCCCTTAATGGTGCAAGCGAGGTTTTATCATCATTGATCAAAGATATTTTAGACTTATCAAAAGTAGACGCTGGTGAGCTAAAAATCAATATGGGGCCCTTTAACCCCCAAAAGCTATTCAATACAATTGCAAGAATGCAAGATCAGCAAGCGATTGAAAAGGGTCTCTCGTTCAAGTTTTGTATAGATGAGGATACTCCTGACTCGCTGATTGGGGACTCAACAAGAATCAAACAAGTCGTGCTCAACTTGCTGAGTAACGCTATCAAGTTCACTGAGCATGGTAGTATCGTCCTTTCCGTTTCCGTCGCCGAGGACGCTGGAGCAACAGTCCTTCTTGGTATAGCTGTCGAAGACACCGGCATAGGCATTCCAACAGATTTACAGGAACGCATATTTGAACCATTTGTTCAAATTAACAACAAAGACAATCAGAGTTCTGGTCTCGGGTTGGCAATTTGTAGAAGCATTGCTGTTCTTCTGGGAGGGACGATCAACCTTGAAAGTCAACCTGAGGTTGGGAGCACCTTTCATTTTTTATTACCATTGCAGAAGGAAATGAACAGTTTTCAGGAAAAGGGTTTTTCTGAGGTCGAATCTGATGTTTGGCAAGGCCAACCATTAAATATCTTGCTGGCAGAAGACAACACAATCAACAGGAAATATTTCGAGGCCGTATTAAACAATATGGGGCACACGGTCACTCATGTCGATAACGGTCAAGCTGCTCTCGATGCTCTAAGAGAAAGTCGCTTTGATCTAGTACTCATGGACATTGAAATGCCTGTAATGGGTGGCGTTGAAACACTAAAAAAACTTCATAGTTTTGTAAAGCCTGGTCGCAAACCCGTAAAGGTCGTTGCGATGACAGCATATGCACTTTTAGGTGACAAGCAGAAATATCTTGAGATGGGATTTGATGGGTACATCAGCAAGCCATTCAAAACCAATGAACTTGTTGATCTGATTAAGCGGGTTGTGGGTTAAGTTGAGAACCAAGAAGAACTCTTATATGTCACCACTGCTAGGAAGGATTCGTCATTCTTAAATTGCAGAGTTTGTAGGAATTGCCAAATTAGACAGATTCTGAATTCCTGAATAGAAATAGGAGGATTAATAAGACGGTCATTTTTTGGCC
>PKTY01000161.1 GCA_002869725.1 Desulfuromonas sp.
ACTGGACGGCGCGGTGGGTGAAACCATCGAGCTCAACGAAGTCCTCATGGTTGGCGGAGCGGAGGTAAAAATCGGGACACCTCTCTTGCCGGAAGCGAAAGTGACAGCGCGGATCGTCGAGCAGGGCAAGGACAAGAAGATCCTGGTCTTCAGATCGAGACGTCGCAAGAACTTCCGCAAGAAGAACGGCCACCGTCAGCCCCTGACCCGTCTGCAGATCACGGGTATCGAAGCGTAAGGAGACAAACTCATGGCTCATAAGAAAGGTGTCGGCAGTACCCGCAACGGCCGTGACAGTATTGGTAAACGCCTCGGCGTCAAGCGTCACGACGGTCAGGTGGTGACCGCCGGCTCGATTCTGGTGCGGCAGCGCGGCACGACCATCCATCCCGGCGAAAATGTCGGCTGCGGCAAGGACTACACCCTGTTTGCCCTGACCAACGGCGTGGTTAAGTTCGAGCGTCTGGGGCGGGATCGTAAAAAAGTCAGCGTTTACGCCGAAGCGTAACGGCCAGAACCATAGAATCGTGAAGCCCGGAGTTCTTAGAACTGCGGGCTTTACATCTTTATGGGGGGGGCTATCGGCCGCAGTCGGCCAGGAACAGATTGCTCCCCGACTGGGCGCAGGCAATGATTGGCCACGACAACATGAAATTCATCGACGAAGTTAAAATACGCATCAAAGCAGGTTCGGGTGGTCGGGGGTGTCTCTCCTTCCGCCGTGAGAAGTTTGTCCCCAGGGGGGGGCCTGATGGCGGTGACGGCGGCAAGGGTGGAGATATCTACCTGCAGGTCGACCCGGAGCTCGGAACCCTCCTCGACTTTCGCTACAATGCCCAGTACAAGGCAGAAAACGGTAGTCCGGGCCTTGGCAAAAACATGCATGGCAAGTGTGGCCAGGACTTGTTCTTGCGGGTTCCTCCCGGAACCGAGGTCTATGACGATGAGAGTGGTGAACTGCTTGCCGACCTGACCGCTCGGGAGCAGACGCTGCTGTTACTGAAAGGGGGCCAGGGGGGACGCGGCAACGCCCGCTTCATGACCTCCACCAACCGTGCGCCCCGGCATACCCAGCCTGGTCTGCCCGGTGAGGAACGGGTTGTGCGCCTGCAGCTGAAGCTGCTGGCCGATGTCGGCCTGGTCGGCTTGCCCAATGCCGGGAAATCGACTCTGATTGCCAGCGTTTCGGCGGCCAAGCCGAAGATCGCCGACTACCCGTTCACAACTCTTGTTCCCAATCTCGGGGTGGTGCGTCACGGCGACTTCAAAAGTTTCGTGATGGCCGATATCCCTGGACTGATCGAGGGAGCCAGCGGCGGCCAGGGTCTCGGCACCCGCTTCCTGCGCCATATCGAGCGCACCGACATGTTTCTGCACCTGGTCGACCTGAGCGGCATGCAGGAAGGCTCCCCCCTGGAGAATTTCACGACGATCAACGGCGAACTCGCCAGCTACAATCCGCAACTGCTGGAGCGGCCAATGCTAGTGGTTTTCACCAAGATCGATATCACCGAGGTGAGAGAACAGCTGCCGGTCATGAATCAAAAATTCACCGAACAGGGCTATCGGACCTGTGCCATCTCGGCGGTGACCGGCGAGGGAGTCAGAGAACTGGTCGCGGTTGTCGGTGCTGAACTGGAACGCCTGCGCGCCGTTTCTCCCCGCCTTGACACCACCTCCGGCGACCAGTAGACTTTTCACGCCTTTTCAATAAGTTCAGAGCACCAAGGAGCGGGTTGACCCATGCGTACCATCCTGCTGGCCCACGTCAAGCGGATCGTCATCAAAATCGGCAGCACCGTCATTACCAACGGCGCCGGCCTTGATCTGAAGCAGATCGAAAACCTCTGCTCCGATGTGCAGCAGCTGCGACAGCGTGGCTATGAGGTGGTGCTGGTCTCTTCCGGCGCGGTCGCGGCCGGCAAGGGAGATCTCGGAATCAGCGGTCGTCCCCAGACCATCCCCCTGAAACAGGCGGCGGCCGCCATCGGCCAGAGCCGGTTGATGGGTGCCTACAAGGATGCCCTGCGCCCCCACGGGCTTAAAGCCGCCCAGGTGTTGCTCACCCGTGACGACCTCGCCAATCGCCGGCGCTATCTCAATGCCCGCAACACCCTGATGACCCTGCTCGAATACGGCATTGTGCCGATCATCAACGAAAACGACACGGTGGTGGTCGATGAGATTCGCTTCGGCGACAACGACAACCTGTCGGCCATGGCGACCAATCTGGTTGAGGCGCAGCTGCTGGTGGTCCTCTCCGATGTCGATGGACTCTACGACTGCGATCCCCGTCTGCACCAGGAGGCCAGGATGATCTCCGAGGTGGCCCGCATCACCCCGGAGATCGAAGCGTTGGCCGGCGGCGAAGGGAGCGACCTCGGTACCGGCGGTATGGCGACCAAGGTCAATGCGGCGCGGCGGGCCACCTTGTATGGCGCCGGCACCGCCATTATCAATGGCCGCACCCCGCACAACCTGCTCCACCTGTTCGATGGCCATGAACTGGGCACCTATTTCCTGCCGGCCATCGATCCGATGGCGGCCCGCAAGCACTGGATCGCTTTTACCAAGAAACCGCGCGGCAAGCTGTTCCTCGATGACGGAGCGCGGCGGGCGGTCGCTGAAAGCGGCAAGAGCCTGCTACCATCGGGGATCCGCAGTATAGACGGCTCTTTCGACCGAGGCGACGCGGTGCGTCTGTGCGATCTCGACGGCCAGGAGTTCGCCAAGGGGGTCACCAATTACACCAGCGCCGAACTGACCCGGATTCTGGGCCGAAAAACCAGCGAAATCGAGGGGATTCTTGGCTACAAGTATGGCGACGAGATCGTCCACCGGGACAACCTGGTGTTGCGGACCTGACCAGCGCAACATAAGTGAACATAAAGAGTTAAGAGGAGTGAGGCGTTATGAGTCTGTCTGTTGAGCAGCAGATGCGAAGGGTTGCCGGGGAGGCCAAGTCTGCGGCGGCGCGGCTGGCCAGTCTGTCGACGGCGGTAAAGAACGAACTGCTGAGGAGCATGGCCAATGGTCTGCTCGATGAGGCGAGCACCATCAAGGAGCAGAACGACAAGGACCTGATCGCAGGGCGGGAAGCCGGGCTCAGTTCGGCCATGGTCGACCGTCTGGTCCTTGACGATGGGCGGATTCGCGCCATGGCCGATGGCCTGCGCGAGGTGGCCGAGCTCCCTGACCCGGTTGGCGAAGTCACCTCGATGTGGCGACGGCCGAATGGACTGCAGGTGGGGCGGATGCGCATTCCCCTGGGGGTAATCGGCATCATCTATGAATCACGTCCCAACGTCACTGCCGATGCCGCCGGCCTCTGCCTGAAAAGTGGCAATGCCGTGATCCTGCGCGGCGGCAAGGAGGCGATCCACTCCAACCTGGCTATCGGCAGGGTGTTGCGCAATCAGCTTGAACGGCTCAGCCTGCCGGCTGGCGCCCTGCAGGTGATTGACACCACCGATCGGGGTGCGGTTCTCGAGCTGCTCAAACTCGAGGACGAGATCGACCTGATCATCCCGCGGGGCGGGGAAGGATTGATCCGTTTTGTGAGCGAACATTCACGTATTCCGGTGATCAAGCATTACAAAGGTGTCTGTCACACTTTTGTCGATGCCTCGGCCGACTTTGCTGAAGCTGAAAAGATCTGCATCAATGCCAAGGTCCAACGCCCCGGGGTCTGCAACGCTATGGAGACCCTGCTGGTCCACAAGGACATCGCCGAGACCTTCATTCCAAAAATAGCCGTGGCAATGCGCGCCCAGGGCGTTGAGCTGCGCGGCTGCGAAACAGCCCGCGAGTTTGCCCCGGAGATGGCAGTGGCCGGCGAAGATGACTGGTATGCTGAATATCTCGAATTGATTCTCGCTGTGCGGGTCGTGGACAATCTCGATGAGGCGATTGGGCATATCCGGACTTATGGCTCGCTGCACACCGAGGTGATCGTCACCTCTGACTATGAAAATGCCCAGCGGTTCGTACGCGAGGTCAACTCGAGCGTGGTCATGATCAATGCCTCGTCGCGTTTCTCTGATGGCAACCAGCTCGGGCTCGGCGCTGAAATCGGCATTTCGACAACCAAGCTGCACTCCTTCGGCCCGATGGGCCTGGAAGATCTGACCACTCGCAAGTTCATCATCTACGGCGAAGGACAGATCCGCACCTGATGTCGTGAAGGGAGAGGGGACAGTCCCGTGAGAAGCCGGGACATTCCCTGTCTTGGAGATATGAAGATGAGCAGGAGATGAATAAGGTTTACGAAGGTCGGAGAATCGGCATCTTAGGTGGGACCTTCAATCCGATTCATCTGGCTCACCTGCGCATTGCCGAGGAGGTGCGCGAGGCCTGTGTCCTCGACCAGGTGATTTTCATTCCGGCCGCCGATCCCCCTCACAAGCCGATTGCCGACGGGGTCGCCTTTGGTCACCGCCTGGCCATGGTGGAGGCGGCTATTGCCGGGCAGACTTCTTTTGCAGTCTCCGACCTCGAAGCGAGGAGGTACGGAAAGAGTTTCTCGGTCGATACCCTGGAAATTCTGCGTCAGCAAAACCTGACCGACCAACTCTTTTTCATTATCGGCCTCGATTCCTACCGCGATATCGCCAGTTGGAAGGAGTACCCACGCCTGTTCAGGTTGGCCAACCTGGTAGTGACTACCCGGCCGGGCGTTCATATCAAGGATCCGCTCGATGTCCTCCCCGTTGCGATGCGCGGGGAGTTCTGCTATTCTGCCGCGGCTCGCAGCTTTCGACACAGCTCCGGGCACATGTTGATCTTCCTGCAGGAGACCC
>PKTY01000003.1 GCA_002869725.1 Desulfuromonas sp.
AGAGATATGGCGACTACAGAAACCATGACCATCAATATGGGCCCCCAGCATCCGTCAACGCACGGGGTGTTGCGGTTGGTTCTTGAGCTGGATGGCGAGGTCATCAAAAAAGCAACCCCGCACGTTGGCTTTTTACATCGTGGGATTGAGAAGCTTTCCGAGCATCGGACCTATCATCAGGTCTTGCCTTTGACCGACCGTCTCGATTATCTGGCGCCGATGCATAACAACCTCGGCTATGTACTGGCGGTGGAGAAGCTGCTTGGCATTACCGAGCAGATCCCGGAGCGGGCTCAGGTGGTACGTGTTCTGCTGGCTGAGTTGACCCGTATCAAGAGTCACCTGGTCTGGCTCGCCTGTCACGCACTCGATATCGGCGCAATGACGGTCTTTATCTACTGCTTCCGTGAGCGCGAAGAGATCATGAACTTCTACGAGCAGATCTCCGGCGCTCGTATGACCTCGAACTATTTCCGGGTTGGAGGGTTGTCGGCCGACCTGCCGACTGGCATCGAGCAGAAGATCCGCAAGTTCGCTGAAGATATGCCCGGCCATATCGATACCTATGAAGGCCTGCTGACCGGTAACAAAATCTGGCAGAAGCGTATCATGGATGTCGGTGTGATCAGTGCCGAAGATGCAATTGATCTCGGTGTGACCGGCCCCTCGCTGCGAGGGTCAGGCGTCGACTGGGACCTGCGGCGCGATCAGCCTTACTCAGGTTACGAGAACTACGACTTCGAAGTCGCCGTGGATGACGGGTGCGATACCTGGGCACGTTATCAGGTGCGCCTCAAGGAGATGCGCGAATCGTGCAAACTTATTCATCAGGCGCTGGACAAGCTGAGTCCGGGTCCGATTCTGGCCGATGTTCCCAAGGTGGTTCTGCCCCCCAAGAAAGATGTCGTCAACACCATCGAAGGCTTGATTCACCATTTCAAGATCATCAGTGAGGGGTTCAAGCCAGAGCCCGGTGAGGTGTATGTCGGTGTTGAGAATCCCAAAGGTGAAGTCGGTTTTTATCTTGTTTCGGATGGCTCGCCCCGTCCGTACCGCATGAAGATACGCCCGGCATCGTTTATTAACCTGCAGGCCTTGCCGAAGATGTGTGAAGGGTCACTGATCGCTGACGCAGTCGCTGTTATCGGGACCCTGGATATCGTACTTGGCGAGATCGACCGCTAACTTTGGTGAACGAGGAGCTGTCATGAGTGAGGCTGTCGCAAGTAACGTTCAAGAAGAAGTCGATCTGACCGGGGCCAATCAGATTCTCGATAAGTATATCGATTTTCCCGGGGCTCTGATGCCGGTACTTCAGGAGATCCAGGAGTATTATGGGTTTATTCCGGAGCCGACCGTGCACCTTACGGCAGAGCGTCTGAATGTTTACGCAAGTCAAATTTACGGAGTTTTGACCTTCTACGCTCAGTTTCACCTTGAACCCCGCGGCAAATACATCATTCGTGTTTGTATGGGAACGGCCTGCCACGTTAAAGGGGCTGGCCGTATTGGTGACACTATCAAGGACCGGATTGGGGTTGGTCATGCCGAGACCACGGAAGATCTGAAGTTTACCGCAGAGTATGTGGCCTGCATCGGCGCTTGCGGTATGGCGCCGGTCATCATGGTCAACGATTCCACCTACGGTTCGCTGACCGTGCAAAAGATGGACGAGGTTCTGGCGAAGTACCAGAAGATGGACTGATAACTGACCGAGGTTTTTATGGCCAAAACTGCTGAAAATATCCAGATACTGATCTGCACCGGGACAGGCGGCTTCGCGTCCGGGGCTCAGAGCGTGATTGATGCTTTCGAAGCTGAGTTTGAGAAGCAGGGGCTCGAAGCCAAGGTCGGCAAGCGCTGTGATATCAAGAAAACCGGCTGTCGAGGGCTGTGTGCCAACGACGTGTTGGTAGATGTGGTGATCCCTGGTCAGGAGGCGGTGACCTACGATTTTGTGACGCCTGAACTTGTGCCGCAAATTGTTGCTGAGCATATGCTTAACAACGAGCCGGTTGAAAAAAAGGTGGCCGGTCCTTATTACAGCAAGTTCCTCGAAAAGCAGCAACGCATCATCTTCTCCCGTTGCGGAACCATCGACGCTGAAAGCCTTGATGATTTTTTGGCGCACAAAGGCTTCACCGGCATCAGGAAGGCCGTGACCATGAAGCCGGAGGAGGTGATTGAGGAGGTTAAAAAGTCGGGACTGCGCGGTCGAGGCGGCGGTGGCTTCCCGACAGGTGTTAAGTGGTCGTTTTGTAAGGCTTCGCCCGGTGACCACAAGTACTTGATCTGCAACGCCGACGAGGGCGATCCAGGTGCGTTCATGGACCGTTCGGTTCTCGAAGGCGATCCCTACGGACTGATCGAAGGGATGATGATCGCTGCCTACGCCATTGGCTGCAAGTTCGGCTACGTCTATTGCCGGGCTGAGTATCCGTTGGCCATCAAGCGTTTGCAGAAAGCGATTGATACCTGCGTCGAGAAGGGAATCCTGGGCAAGAACTGCATGGATCTCGGCTTCGAGTTCAATATGCGCATCAAGGCTGGTGCTGGCGCCTTCGTCTGCGGCGAAGAGACCGCGTTGATGGCCTCCATCGAGGGGGAACGCGGCATGTCCCGGCCTCGTCCGCCATTCCCTGCGGTGCGTGGTCTCTGGGCCAAACCGACCAATATCAACAACGTCGAGACCTTCGCCAACGTCTCCTATATCTTCTACAATAGCGCTGACTGGTACGCCTCAATTGGTACCGAGGGGACCAAGGGAACCAAGATTTTTGCCCTGACCGGAAAGGTTAAGCATACCGGGCTGGTAGAGGTTCCGGCCGGAACCACCATGAAGGAAGTTATTTACGATGTCTGCGGCGGCATCCTCAATAATCGTAAATTCAAGGCTGTGCAGGCCGGCGGCCCCTCGGGTGGTTGTCTGCCCGCCGAGGCTCTGGACGCCGAAGTTGATTACGACTCGCTGATCAAGGCCGGAGCAATGATGGGCTCCGGTGGTCTGGTGGTCATGGACGAGACGACCTGCATGGTCGACATCGCCCGCTTTTTCCTCAACTTTACCCGTGTCGAATCGTGCGGTAAGTGTATTCCCTGCCGCATCGGTCTGAAGATCATGCTTGAGATTCTCGAGCGGATCACTCAAGGCAAGGGACGAGAGGGCGATATTGAACTGCTCCAGGACATGGCCTACGACATCAAGAAGAGCTCTCTGTGTGGCCTTGGCCAGACTGCGCCCAATCCGGTTCTGTCAACAATCCGCTATTTCCGGCACGAATATGAGGCGCACATCAAAGAAAAAGAGTGCCCCTCCCATGCATGTAAGCCGTTGCTGCATTTCCGTGTCGTCGAAGATAAGTGTAAAAAGTGCGGTATCTGCCCGAGAGTTTGTCCGGTCGATTGCATCAAATGGGAAAAGGGACAGGTCGCTTATATCGAACGTGACAAGTGTACGGAGTGCACCTCCTGTTATGACGCTTGTCGATTCATGGCGATTGAGTAACTGCAAATAATCTAGCCCGGTTATTCACTGAAGATAAGAGGATACGATGGTTAACCTGACAATCGACGGAAAACAGGTCACAGTCAGCAAGACGGCCACCATCTACGAAGCGGCCAAGGAAGTCGGGGTCAATATCCCCGTACTCTGTTACGCCAAGAAGTTGATGCCTTACGGGGCCTGCCGCTTCTGTTTGGTCCAGGTTGAGCAGATGAAGGGGCGCTTGATCCCCGCCTGTACGACTCCGGTCAGCGAAGGAATGGTCGTGACCACGACCTCCGATGAGATTCAGAAGGTTCGCAAGACCGTTATGGAGTTTCTGCTGGTCAATCATGTTCTGGATTGCCCGGTTTGTGACAAGGGCGGTGAATGTGACCTGCAAGATCTGGCCTATGAGTTTGGTTCGATAAACAACCGATTTGAAGGCGAAAAATTCGACCTGCCGACCGATGAGGTGAATCCTCTCATCGAGCGCAACATGAACCGCTGTGTGCTCTGTGGACGCTGTTCACGGGTCTGCGATGAGGTTGTGGGATACGGTTCTTACTCGTTTATTAATAGAGGGTTCGAAACCAAAATTGCTACAGCATATGATCGTGGTCTTAACTGCGAGTTCTGTGGGCAGTGCGTTTCAATGTGCCCGGTCGGGGCCATTCTTCCGAGACCGTTTAAGTTCAAGGCCCGTCCTTGGCAGCTAAAAGAAGTCGACTCGGTATGCGGTTATTGTGGCAACGGCTGTACCTTGACGTTTGGTGTCCTCAACAACAAGGTCGAAACCATTCGCTTCAACGATAAAAACGGTGTGAACGATGGCAACCTGTGTGTTCGGGGGCGCTTTGGTTATTCTTTTGTAAATCACGAGGAACGCCTGACCAAGCCGATGGTGCGCAAGGAAGGTCGTCTTGTCGAGGTCGAATGGGACGAAGCTCTGCAGGTTGTGGCCGAAGGTCTGCAAAAGGCGCAATCTGAAAAAGGGGTCGGTATACTGGCCGGGGCCCGTCTGACCAACGAGGAACTGTTCCTTCTCAAGGGACTGGCCAAAACGGTCGGCACTGATCATCTCGACCACAGTGGAGGCGAGTGCTACAAGGGGGTAACCCAGGGGTTAGTGGAAACCCTTGGCGTGGCGGCATCGACCGCGACTTTCCCGAAGATTGAAGAATGTGAAACGATCCTCGCGATCCGCTCCGACTTCTGGAAGACCCACCCGGTTGTCGGTATGGTG
>PKTY01000098.1 GCA_002869725.1 Desulfuromonas sp.
AGTTCGCGGAGAGGTGACCGAGAGGCCGAAGGTGCACGACTGGAAATCGTGTGTACCGCAAGGTACCGAGGGTTCGAATCCCTCCCTCTCCGCCATTGCCTTGCTCATCTCCGGCCAGCCCTGCTGCCGGTAGAAGTGACAGCCGGGTCCCGCGCAACGGACAGCTGTGA
Organism: Desulfuromonas sp.; assembly: GCA_002869725.1. Lineage (GTDB taxonomy): Bacteria > Desulfobacterota > Desulfuromonadia > Desulfuromonadales > BM103 > BM103. The sequence goes on from PKTY01000098.1 coordinate 171, forward strand.
ACTCCGTCAGGCCCGGAAGGGAGCAGCGGTAACGGCTTCAGCCGTGTGCCGCGGGGGTGCCTGGCTGTCACTTGTACCGGCACGTTGCCGGTTGAGCCGTCTGTCAACCGAGCTCTGGATACAATGGCCTACCTGGTTCTTGCCCGCAAATGGCGTCCTCAGATTTTTTCCGACCTGGTTGGACAGGAGCATGTCAGCCAGACTCTTTCTAACGCTATCCGTTCAGGACGCATTCACCACGCATTTCTGTTCACCGGCGCGCGCGGTGTCGGCAAGACTTCGGCGGCCCGAATCCTTGCCAAAGCCCTCAACTGCGAACAGGGTCTTTCAGTCGACCCCTGTGGCAGCTGCAGTTCCTGCTTAGAAATTACTGCCGGTCAAGGGCTCGATGTCATCGAGATTGACGGTGCTTCCAACACCGGGGTCGATGATGTACGCGAATTGCGCGAGAATATTCGCTACCTGCCGAGCCGATCCCGTTTCAAGATTTTCATCATTGACGAAGTCCACATGCTCTCCACCAGCGCCTTCAATGCCTTGCTGAAGACCCTTGAAGAGCCCCCCGAGCACGCCAAGTTCATTTTCGCCACCACCGAGCCGCACAAGATTCCGATCACCATTTTGTCGCGCTGCCAGCGTTTCGATTTTCGCAAAATCCCTCTGGCCAAGGTGACCGCAAGACTGCAAGCCATCGCTGAGTCTGAGCAGTTGACTGTCTCTGAGCGCAGTTTGGGGCTGATTGCCCGTCAGGGAGAGGGAAGCATGCGCGACTCTTTGTCGGCCCTCGATCAAATCCTCGCTTTCTGTGGCGAAAAAGTCGACGATCAAGCCGTTCAGGATCTGCTCGGCATGGTCGATCGCCGTCTGCTGCTCGATACCGTCGAAGCGGTGCTGCAAAGGGACAGTCGCCGGGTCCTCGACGCCATCCGCCGGGTCGATCAGTCTGGTTTTGCTCCCCGCCGCTATCTTCAGGACCTGGTTGAGCTTTTCCGCTCTCTGATAATCTGCAAACTGGTCGAGTCCGCCGATGAGCTTCTCGACCTGGTCGCAGACGAAATGCTGCAGGTCCGCAAGTTGGCCGCCGAGGTCAGTCTCGAAGATTTGCAGCACATGGTGACGCTGCTGCTTAAGAGCCAGGGAGAGCTTGCTGCGAGCCCCTATCCCCTGCTGTCAGTAGAGATGAGCCTGATCCGTTTGGCTAATCTGCCCCGAAGCGAGGAGTTGTCACGGTTGATCAGCCGCTTTGAGAGCCTGGAGAGGCGACTGGGCTCAACAGGTTCTGTCGCTTTGCCACCGCCTTCTGTCCGCCCTGAACCACCGACCGGACCGGACCCGGGAGGGGCTGCGCCAAAAAAGCCTGAAGCCCCCGCCGCCAAACATGCCGGAAAGCTGGGTTGGCAGGGGCTGGTTGAACATATTAAAAAGAACCGGCCGATGCTTGGCTCGGTTCTAGAGCATGGACGGCCCCTGCACTATGAACCTCCGCAGTTGGTGGTCGGTTACCAGCGGGGATCGTTCCTGCTTGGCCAGCTGCAGGATGCCGATGCCCGCAAGGCCATCGAAGATTTGGCTGGCCACTACAGCGGGCGGCCCATATCCTTGCAGGTGGTCTCTTTGGACGATACCCCTGTCGAGGCGCCTCTCTCTCTCGCTGAGAGTCGTCAGGCCGAGGAGACCGACCGTATGCGTCGCCTGCGTGAAGATGCCATGAGCCATCCAGCGCTGAAAGCGGTACAGGACGTTTTCGGTGGACAGATTAAGTCGGTAACCCCAATTGACAAGGGGTTTGTTTAACCGTGAATTTTCCCGGACATTAAATGATTGAGAGGAGTAGAGCATGGCAAAAGGTGGTCTTGGTAATATCATGAAGCAGGCTCAGCAGATGCAGCGGCGCATGGCGGAGCTACAGAAAGAGTTGGAAGATCGTCAGGTTGAAGCCTCGGCCGGCGGCGGGATGGTTACTGCTGTGGTCACGGGCAAGCAGCAACTGGTTTCCCTGAACATCGATCCGTCGGTGGTCGACCCTGAAGATGTTGAAATGCTTCAGGATCTGATCATGGCCGCGATCAACGAGGCGGTCAAGCAGAGCCACGAGATGGCGCAGGCGGAAATGGGTAAGCTCACCGGGGGCATGAATATTCCTGGTCTCGTCTAGGCCCCCTGCCTCCCCAAATAACTGTATTTCCGAACAGCTGAGGGCGCCGGTTCCATAATCATTGGAGATCGGCGCTTTTTAGTCATAAGAAAATTTTTTATTTTAAATAAAGCAAAAGTCGGGTATTTTTTCAGCCTCACGAAAAAATTTTGACACCCTTAAAATATCGTTCTAGGCGCATAAACAATTGAATTTCTGGAAAAATTTATGCTAGACTCTGTCCCGTCATTTACGAGGTTAGTCGGTGAGTTAACCAAGTTTCCAGGGGTCGGCAAGAAGACAGCAGCCCGTTTCGCCTTCTTTTTGCTGCGTCAACCGACTTCCGAGGCTGAGGCGTTGGCCACAGCAATTCGACAAGTCAAGGAGCAGATTCGTTTCTGTTCGGCCTGCTTTCACATGACCGAACAGGATCCCTGCCCACTCTGTCGTGACCCCGGCCGCGATGACACTCTGCTCTGTGTGGTTGAAGAGCCGCAGGCTTTGCTCGCCATAGAACGGAGTCGCTCCTTCCGGGGGCGCTACCACGTTTTGCACGGGACACTGTCGCCCCTCGACGGCATCGGACCTGAGCAACTGAAGATCGCTCCTCTTCTCGAACGGCTGCAAGGTGGGACGATTCAGGAAGTCCTGATCGCCACCAACTTCACCGTCGAAGGGGATGCGACCGCCCTCTATTTGGCCAGCAGGATTCAGGAGTTGGGAATTCGCGCTACACGCCTGGCCTACGGTATCCCGATGGGGAGTGAACTGGAATATGTCGATGAAGCGACCGTCAACCGGGCGGTCGAGGGCCGGCGAGAGATCTGACCTGCTTCGAAACGGGCTCAAGCTGTTCCACCAAATCTATTGTGTCGAGCCCTGAAAGCTTTATGAGTCCGTTAGTCAATAAAGTCGACTGGTACTGACGACTAAATCCAACCGCTTAAGGAGGAAATCTAATGTCCAAGAACATGGTTTGTTACGATGGTTGTTCGGCCGCGGCGCATGTAGCCCATGCGACCAACGAGGTCATTGCCATCTATCCCATCACCCCGTCTTCGGGCATGGGCGAAATCTCTGACGCCAAGAGTGCCGCAGGAGAGAAGAACATCTGGGGAACGATTCCCAAGGTCGTCGAGATGCAGTCCGAGGGAGGCGCTGCCGGTGCCGTTCATGGATCCCTCCAGGCTGGAGCTTTGACCACCACATTCACTGCCTCCCAGGGCTTGCTGCTGATGATTCCGAACATGTACAAGATCGCTGGCGAGCTAACCCCAACAGTCTTTCATGTCTCAGCGCGTGCAATCTCCGCCCAGGCTCTATCTATCTTCGGCGATCACTCCGACGTCATGGCCTGCCGTCAGACCGGCTGGGCGATGCTCTGCTCGAACAACATTCAGGAGGTCATGGATTTCGCCCTGATTTCCCAGGCCGCGACTCTCGAGTCGCGCATCCCCTTCCTCCACTACTTCGACGGCTTCCGGACCTCGCACGAAGTCCAGAAGATTGTCGAGCTCAGCAAGGATGAGATGCGCGCAATGATCGACAACGATCTGGTCGCTGCTCACCGCCGCCGCGCCATGACCCCCGACCGTCCGGTGCTGCGCGGTACTGCCCAGAATCCCGACGTCTACTTCATCGGCCGCGAGACGGTCAACCCTTACTACGAGAAGGTCTCGGGCATCGTCCAAGCCCAGATGGACAAGTTCGCAAAGCTGACCGGTCGCCAGTACAACTTGGTCGACTATGTCGGCGCTCCGGACGCCGAGCGCGTGGTCATCATGCAGGGCTCCGGCTGCGAGGCGATGGAAGAGCTGGTCGCCTACATGGCCAGCCAGGGCGAGAAGGTCGGTCTGCTCAAGGTTCGCCTGTTCCTGCCGTTCCCGATCGAGCAGTTCTGCAAGGCGTTGCCGAAGAGCGTCAAGAAGATCACCGTTCTCGACCGTACCAAGGAGCCGGGCTCCATCGGCGAGCCTATGTATCAGGCAGTAAGGACCGCCATCGGTGAGGGAATGAGCGAAGGCTTCGTCTCCCTCGACGGTTACCCGAGCATCGTCGGTGGCCGTTACGGTCTCGGTTCCTTCGAGTTCAATGCCGGCATGTGCAAGGCGGTTCTCGACAACATGCTGCAGGACAAGCCGAAGAACCACTTCATTGTCGGCTTCAAGGACGATGTCATGGGTGCGAGCCTCGACTTCGACCCCAACTACAAGGTTCCTTTCGACGGCTACGCCGCGATGTTCTACGGTCTCGGTTCCGACGGTACCGTCGGCGCAAACAAGAACTCGATCAAGATCATCGGCGACTCCACTGACAACGAGGTCCAAGCCTACTTCGTCTACGACTCCAAGAAGGCTGGCAGCATGACCACCTCTCACCTGCGCTTCGGTAAA
>PKTY01000365.1 GCA_002869725.1 Desulfuromonas sp.
GCCCGCGTGCGATGACGCCGATGCAGGTTTTTCCCTTGGTCAGCGGACCGAGGGTGCCGGGATCGGGGAGTAGCGCTTTTAGAAACTGGATCGGCACGACCTTCTGCCCCTGGAACTCGACTTCGTCGATACGGGTCATGCCAACATTCTGCAACACCTCGAGGTGCTTGAGGTAGTTCTCGGAGAAGGTCATCCAGAACTGGGCCTTTTTGATGGTCGGGATATGCTTGACCAGCGACTCCATCTCCTCGTGATAGAGACGGTAGATGGTCATCGGTCCGACTCCCTCGGGGAAGTCGAACACCCGCTTGGTGGAGAGCGGCGGGCTTTCGACCCACTGGCCATTCTCCCAGTGCCGGCAGGTGGCGGTCACTTCGCGGATATTGATCTCCGGGTTGAAGTTGGTGGCAAACGGCTGGCCGTGACTGCCGGCGTTGGCGTCGATGATGTCGATCTCTTCAACCACATCGAGATACTTTTTAGCCGCCAGGGCGGTGTAGACATTGGTCACCCCCGGATCGAAACCACTACCAAGCAGGGCCATCACCCCCTGCTGTTTGAATCGGTCCTGGTAGGCCCACTGCCAGCTATATTCAAACCTGGCGGTCTCGACCGGCTCGTAGTTGGCGGTGTCGAGGTAATCGACGTCGGTGGCCAGGCAGGCGTCCATAATGGTCAGGTCCTGATAGGGGAGTGCCACGTTGATGACCAACTGCGGCTGGACCTTCTGGATCAGGGCGATCAGTTGCGGGACATTGTCGGCATCGACTTGGGCGGTGGCAATCGCCATGGCACTGATTTCCGCGGCGATCGCGTCGCATTTGGACTTGGTCCGTGAGGCCAGGGTGATCGAGCTGAAAATGTCGTTGCGCTGGGCGCATTTGTGAACCACCACACGACTTACACCGCCGGCGCCAATAATCAGTACTTTGCTCAAGGTCATCTCTCCTTAGTCGGTTAAGAAGGGGCAGTCGCAGCTGGCGAAAAGACTGCCCTCTTGCCGATGCGCCCTTTTCGCGCAACCGGTCCCTGTTGTCAATCGAAAATATCGCTGGGTTAAAGATCCCGGCCGCTGTTTTGTTGCGGGTTTTCCTCAGGCACGGCAATCATGTATGATGCATACCATGAAATGAGCCGTCTCGCAAAAGCCACCCCACTTTATCCGGACATAATGCCATGAACTGCCTGTTGCCTAAAGCTCTGCGATTACTTTGTTTGACACTCCCCTTTTTCCTTGGAGCCTGCGCCATGCACAAGGATCCCATCGGCAACCCCGAAACCCCCTACCCACCGTCTCGACCACCACACGTGGGGGACATCCTGCACCTGCCGACCGGAACGTACGTCACCCCGGAGCAGATGCTCGCCAATGCCAGCGACGCCCGAGTGGTCTTTGTCGGCGAGACTCACGACAACCCGGCCGCCCATCGCCTGCAGCAGCAACTTCTTGAAACCATGGCCAAGCGCTACCCGGGAAAGTCAGCCTCGGCATGGAGATGTTCACCTTCGAGCAGCAGCCAACTCTCGACCGCTGGAGCGCCGGCGAGCTTGACGAGAAAAGCTTTCTCAAAGAAGTGCGCTGGTTCGACAACTGGAGCATGGACTTCGCCTACTACCGTGAGCTGCTGCTGTTGGCCCGTGAACTGAAAATTCCGGTGATCGGACTGAACGCCCCCAAAACGATGATCCGCGCCATCGGCATGCAACCGGTCGATCAACTCGACGAGGAGCTGCGTGATCAGCTGCCGGAGCTCGATCTCGACGAACCCTACCAGCGCGCCATGACCGAAGCGATCTACGCCGGACATGACGGCGGCCGTCACCTGGCCGACGGTTTTCAGCGGGTACAGACTTTGTGGGACGAGATGATGGCCGAAAACGTGGCCAAGGAACTTCGAGCCAAGGGTTCCAGCCAGCGGATGATGGTGGTGGCCGGCGGCAACCACATCCGCTTTGGTTTCGGCATCCCGCGCCGGGTCTACCGGCGGCTTCCGGTCTCCTACAGTCTGGTCGGAATCCGGGAGATTGAGATTACAGAAGACAAGCAGGACCGGTTGATGGATGTCAAATTACCGACTTTCCCGATGGTCCCTTATCACTATTTGACCTTTGTCGCCTACGAGGAGCTGCCCGGTGAGCGTGTCAAACTGGGAGTGCGCTTCAAAAGTGAAGACGGCCAGGTGCGGGTTGAAGACGTGGTCGCCGGCTCCAGTGCCGACCAGGCCGGAGTTGTTAAAGGAGATATCCTGGTGCGACTGGGGGAGAGTCCTGTTGCGGAATCGTTCGACCTGATTTATGAACTGAGCCGCTACCGGTTGGGGGATCAGAGCGAGCTAACTATCCTGCGCGATGGCCAGACGTTGCGTTTACCGGTCACCTTCGTCAAACTTCCCGAGACAAAAGTGCACGAAAAGAAGAAGTAAGGGCGTAGAGGAGGATGGGGGGACAGCCCCGTGAGAAACTTTAGGGCTGCCCCCTTCCTTTTGCGTCAAGCCTTGCTAGCGCTGCCGAGAACGGCTTCGTTCTTGTGCTTGAGCAGGCTGACCAGCTCTTTGCGGGCCGCACCGAGGTATTTGCGCGGATCGAACTCGCCGGGGTGATTGGCCAAATACTCGCGGACCTTGGCAGTCACCACCAAGCGCCCATCCGAGTCGATATTGATCTTGCAGACCGCGCTTTTGGCGGCACGGCGCAGCTGTTCCTCGGGAACACCGACCGCCCCATCCATCTTGCCACCATAGCGGTTGATCAGTGCCACATAGTCCTGCACCACGCTCGACGCCCCGTGCAAAACGATGGGGAATCCCGGGATGCGCTTTTCGATCTCGTCGAGGATGTCGAAGCGCAGTGGCGGCACCTCTTCCCCCTCCTTGAGCTTGAACTTGTAAGCGCCGTGACTGGTGCCAATCGAGATCGCCAAAGAATCGACCCCGGTCTTCTTGACAAAATCCTCGACCTCTTCCGGGCGGGTGTAGGTCGAGGTCTCGGCCGAGACCTCATCCTCGATACCTGCGAGTACGCCGAGCTCCCCCTCGACACTGACGTTGAACTGATGGGCGTACTCGACCACCTTGCGGGTCAGGGCGACGTTCTCTTCGTAGGGAAGGTGCGAACCGTCGATCATCACCGACGAAAAACCGTTATCGACGCAGGCTTTACAGATTTCGAAAGAATCACCGTGATCAAGGTGAAGACAGATCGGCAGATCGACCCCCATCTCTTTTGCCATCTGCACCGCCCCCATCGCCATATAGCGCAACATGGTGGCGTTGGCGTATTCGCGGGCCCCCTTGCTGACCTGGATGATGACCGGCGAGCGACTCTCCACACAGGCGGTAACAATCGCTTGCAACTGCTCAAGATTGTTAAAATTATAGGCTGGGATTGCAAAGCCGCCAGCCATCGCCTTGGCAAACATCTCCTTGGTATTCACCAGCCCCAGTTCAGAATAATGTACGCTGCTCATCAGTGATGCCTCCTTAATATAAAGGAACGTTTGGGAGAAAAATTATGATCCCGTCTTCATAGCAAATCGCTCCTAGCCAAGTCCAGAACATAAAAAAAGGGGACACATACGCTATGTGTCCCCTTTTTTTATGTTCATTGAGCGAGGGCTCAGTCGGTGCGCATCATGCGCATCTTCTTGCGCAGGCGGCGCTGGGCCTCTTTCTCCTTGCGCTTGCGCTTGACACTCGGCTTTTCGTAGAACTTGCGCTGCTTCATCTCGCGGAACAGGCCTTCCTGCTGCAGCTTGCGCTTGAGAACCCGAATGGCCTTCTCGACGTTATTGTCAACCACATGGATTTCCACTGGCTTTCACCTCGCTTTCTCTAACGTAAACTCTCTTTGCCCTAAGGAAAAGATTGTGAACTATACTCGGAGCACGCCAGCGACGCAAGCAAAAATCAGAAAAACCATCCTGACAAGAACCTCTCGCAGGTCAAACGACCGGGTTTTCACCCTCTTAAAGAGCAGACCCGGGTTGCTTGGCAGGTTTCTTGCTCGTACCTCTACCGGTTGAAGTGTATTTTCAAGCGAGGTGATACGTTCAGATTTGCTGCTGTTCGCTTGACGTTATTGCCCACAGTTATCTCTTTGTAAGGCGATATGTCTGCCGATTTCCTGCGGTTATTGCTGCTCAGCGCTTGACGGCGCCCGCAGGGGAACGCCTCACTTCACCATTAGCAACACACCATCGGTCGAGTTCCTGGCCTCACTGAGGTACGCTTTTTGACTGTCAGAATCTTTAAATATCTGGCGATCTGCCTGTTCGCATTCGGCCTTTGCCCGACGTCTGCCAGTCTGAGTGCCGAATCCGACAAGGTACGCCTGTTCTGGCCGCCTCCCCCCAACGCACCTCGCATGGAATATGGCGGACTGTTCGAATCTGAGGATCATTTTCACAAGCCATGGCACGCACTGGTCAACCAGACCCAGCACGACCCCTCCGAAAACATCGAAAAACTCAATTACCCTGCAGGGGTTGCGGCCCTTGAGGACGGGACACTGCTGGTTGCAGAAGCTCTTGGCAAAACCGTCAAAAAACTCGACTTCAATGGCAAGAGGGTCAAAGATTTTTTTGAGGTGGGGTCGCCCTTCGGCGAACTGTCGGACATCGCACTCGACCCCGACAAAAACGTCTACGTGGTAGACCGAGAAAAAGCCACCGTTCATGTCTTCGACCTGGAGATGAAGC
>PKTY01000283.1 GCA_002869725.1 Desulfuromonas sp.
AGGAGACCCAGCGGATGAGCGGTGTCGGCACATGGGAGGTGGACCTTATCAGTGGGGCGCTCTCATGGTCAGCGGAGAACTGCCGGATCTTCGGAGTCCCCGAGCAGACAGCCCCGACCTATGAGCTCTTCCTGGGAAAGGTCCATCCAGATGATCGCGAAAAGGTGATTCACCATTACGAGGAGGCGTTGCGAACCGGCCTCTTTGCTATTGAGTACCGACTCAACCTCGACGGTGAGATCCGGTGGGTTCACGGCAAGGCGAATGTTGCTCTGGACAACGGCAAGCCCATTTATGTTCTGGGATTTACCCACGACATAACCGAAAGGAAAACCAGTCAGCAAGCCCAGCTCCTCTCCAGTCAGCTTTCGGCGTTGGGAGAAGTTGCTGCTGGCGTGGCCCATGAAATCAACAACCCGATCACCGGCATCATCAATTGTGCCCAGATCGTACTGAACAGGGCAAAAGTTGATCCTGGCGAGCAGGAGGCTCTGATCCGTATTGTCAAGGAGGGCGACCGGATTGCCAGTATCGTCAGCAATCTGCTCAACTTTGCGCAAAAGGATCGGACACACATGGAATTGCTCAGTTTGGGTGATCTGGTCAGCGGTCCGGTTCAGTTGTTTGTACAGATGTTTATGAAAGATGGTATTCAGTTTGAATTCGACATTCCCGATGGCTTGCCGTGCATCCTTGGCAACCAGATGCAGCTCGAGCAGGTCATCTTGAATATGCTGAGCAACGCTCGACATGCCCTCAACAAGAAGTACCCGGAATTGAGTGATCACAAATTGGTTTCTGTCTCTGCCCGCAAGAGAGACAAAGGGGAGCAGCACTACATTGAAGTTTCGGTCAGGGATAATGGGAGTGGCATCCCCTCCGCTCACCTTGAAAAGATCTTTCAGCCGTTCTTCACCACCAAGGCCGCCGGAGTCGGGACAGGTCTTGGTTTGAGCATCTCCCGGGAGATTCTACAAAACCACGGTGGTAATATTTCGATCGACAGCCTGGAGGGGGAATACACCCATGTTACGATTCTGCTGCCTGCGAGCTGAACCTGCCGTCAAGGACAGCCATTATAAAAAGTCACCACTGCCGAGACTAAAACCAGTGTGTTATTGATAGCGCAATTTAAGACGACAAAATGATGATAGCCACTTGGCTCAACTCAGGTCGCTTTTTTTGACAATTTCACTGTGAGATGCTTTTGAGCTGTCTTTGCTATACTACATACACATATTGCCTGAGGGGAGTTTCAATGAAAAAGAAAGTTTTGATTGTTGAGGATGAGGAAACCCTGTTGAGTCTTGAAAGTATCCTGCTGTCCTCGAAAGGTTACGAAGTCAAAGGGGTGATGGACGGTCCCTCAGCATTGGAAGCGGTGGTCAACACTAAACCTGACTTGGTTTTGCTCGATATTATGCTTCCGGGAATTGATGGTTACGAGGTCTGTCGACAGATCAAGGCCAACGAAGCGACCCGTCATATTCCGGTGGTCATGCTTTCGGCCAAAAAAAGTAAGGAAGACCTTGTCAAAGGTGAGCAAGCTGGCGCTGACTGGTACATAACCAAACCGTTCAAGTCTGCGATGGTCATTGAAACCATTCAGCGGTTCCTTTCTTAAATGTCACGACTTGTGAAAAGTTTGGAAACCGTCCAGTCAGGGCTTACTAAAAGTCCCCTCGTAAGTCATTCTCGGATTATCTAGGGATATTTAGAACGTTGAGGATGTATGATAAAATCTGACGCTGTCTGTCAGATCAAATTCGGAAGTGAAAAGCGAAAAGTGGCTACCGAACTGGCTACCCAGCGCTGTTATTCAAAAGAAAGGGACTTGCAGCATATGCTGTAAGTCCCTGTTTTTGTTTGGCTCCCCGAGCAAGACTCGAACTTGCGACAGGCGGATTAACAGTCCGCTGCTCTACCAACTGAGCTATCGGGGATCAGAATATGTCTCTAACTCGCTAAAATCTTGATTGGTAATAAGGTTTTCGCTATAAAACAGCACAAATTCAGAGAAAACCCCCCTGTAGAGACGACGCATTATTTACAATTATATTTGGTCATTGTCAATATTTTTTTGATCATGGGGATAGGGTGGACTCTGTCGGATGTGAGCGGAGTAGATTTCAATCAGCACGGCAACAGCAATGTAATTGTCATGAGCAGAAGATTTTCATGGACTGGGACACCCAATACTTAAGCAGTTAAACCAGTTGGAATGAATGTCAATCAGTCTTCAGAGAGCAGAATTTCGCCGCTTGGCAAGGAGAAAATCTCGGTACAGCTTCAGCGACTCGATGGCTGAAAGTTGAGGGAAAACCGTATTTTCAGGACATTCCAGTTCAATAGAAGAATTATCTCGACCGACAACTGCACTACCGCACTATCCAGCCAATTCAACCAACAGCAGAAGCATTTCTTTTCGCATGTGTCTGTGCTAAGTTATCGCCAATTTGTATATAAGGAGCCAGGATGAGCGATGACCTTTACGATGTGCTGATTATCGGCGGAGGCCCTGCCGGGCTGACCGCCGGACTGTATTCTTCGCGAGCCAAACTAAAGACCCTGTTGGTTGAGCGGATGATCCTTGGCGGACAGGTGATGACCACCACCAAAGTTGAAAATTACCCCGGCTTTCCCGGAGGAATCGATGGTCCCGATCTGATGATCAGATTTCAGGAACACTGTCATGAGTTCGGACTGGAAAACATCACCGGGGAGGTGACTGCGCTGTCCGACCGTGGAAGTGAGAAGCTGGTCACCATTGACGATCGCCAGGTGCGGGCAAGGGCGGTGATAATAACCACCGGGGCTGAGCCAAGCAAGCTGGGGATCCCCGGCGAAACTGAGTTGACCGGGCGTGGTGTTTCCTACTGCGCCACCTGTGATGGTGCGTTCTTTCGCAATGTGCCGGTAGCAATCGTCGGTGGTGGCGATACGGCTGCCGAGGAAGCTCTGTTTTTAACCCGCTTTGCCAGCAAGGTCTACCTGGTGCACCGCAGGGATGAACTGCGCGCTACCAAACTGTTGCAGGAGCGAATTTTTGCCAACGACAAGGTCGAGCCGGCCTGGAACAGTGTGGTCAAAGAGGTGATCGGAGACAACACGGGGGTGACCAAGCTCTCCCTCTACAACCTGAAAGAACAGACCGAGCGGGAGATTGAAGTCGCTGGCATGTTTGTAGCGATCGGCGTAACCCCGAAAGCCCATTTTCTGGCTGACATTCTGGATATGGATCAGGATGGTTATATCCTGACCGATTCCGAATGCCGGACGTCAATGCCTGGGGTCTTCGCAGCGGGCGATGTGCGTAAAAAGATCCTCAAGCAGATCGCTACCGCTGTTGGCGATGGTGCCGTTGCCGCCATTGTCGCTGAAAAATATCTGGACGAGTTGAACCTCGACCAGTAGCTGTAAGTTTTGGACGGCAAGCCGTTCGCATCGCTAGGCTGACTATCGCAGCCTCGATTTTTTGCCCTGATGGGCCATGCAATCACAATCAAAATGGAGGGGCTTATGCTCGCTAAGATTCAATCCGGGGCGTTACTCGGCATTGATGCCTATCCCGTAGAGGTTGAGGTCGATATCGCCCTCGGTCTGCCGCAATTCGCCACGGTCGGTCTCCCTGAGGGAGCAGTCAAGGAGAGCAAAGACCGTGTCAAGTCGGCCATCAAGAACTCACGCTTTGAGTTTCCCACGCGCCGCATCACCATCAACCTGGCCCCCGCAGATATTCGTAAAGATGGCGCCGCGTTTGACCTGCCGATGGCGGTTGGACTGCTGACGGCAACCGGGCTCATCCCCGCGCAGCGCTCCTCAAAAATGTTGATGATGGGGGAACTCTCCCTTGATGGCGGGGTCAAACCGGTGCGCGGAGCGCTTTCGGTTGCCGTCGCCGCCCGCAACTGGGAGCTCGACGGACTGATCCTTCCTCGGGCCAATGCTGAAGAGGCCGCCCTGGTCGATGGCCTCCCCGTCTATCCGGCCGACACCCTTGGTCAGGTGGTTGAATTCCTCCTTGGAGAACACCAGATCGAACCCTATCGGGCCGACATCGACTCACTGTTCCGAACCGCAGCCAACGAAGATGTCGATTATGCTGAAGTCCGCGGACAGATTCACGTCAAGCGGGCACTGGAAGTCGCTGCAGCAGGCGGACACAACCTGCTGATGGTCGGCCCCCCAGGCAGCGGCAAAACCATGCTCGCCCGGCGCCTGACCACGATTCTTCCCAGCCAGAGTTTTGAAGAGGCTCTTGAAGCGACCAAAGTCCATTCGGTGATGGGCTTGCTTTCACCAGGGCAGCCCCTGGTCGCGCGTCGCGTGTTTCGTGCGCCGCACCACACAGTCTCCGACGCTGGCCTGATTGGTGGGGGGAGTCAGCCGCGCCCAGGCGAGGTCTCTTTGGCTCACAACGGCGTGCTCTTTCTCGATGAGCTGCCGGAGTTCAAGAAAAATGTTCTGGAGATGCTACGGCAACCGATTGAAGACGGTCAGGTCACCATCAGTCGAGCGGCCCAGAGCCTGACCTATCCCGCGACCTTCATGCTGGTGGCGGCCATGAACCCCTGCCCTTGCGGTTATCTCGGAGACCTGGTGCATGAATGCAGCTGCACTCCGGCCATGCTGCAGCGTTACCGTACCCGGATTTCCGGCC
>PKTY01000046.1 GCA_002869725.1 Desulfuromonas sp.
AGCTTGCGCAGCATTTCGGTCACAGTCAGAACCAGGTCGGTGGCGGTCACCCCCTCGCTGAGACTGCCGACCAGGCGGAAGCCGACCACCTCGGGGATGCTCATCGACACCGGCTGGCCGAGCATGGCTGCTTCGGCCTCAATGCCGCCGACCCCCCAGCCGAGCACTGCCAGACCGTTGATCATGGTGGTATGACTATCGGTGCCGACTAACGTATCGGGATAGGCCAGACGGGTACCGTTACGCTCCTCGCACCAGATGGTACGGGCCAGATACTCGAGGTTGACCTGGTGGCAGATCCCGGTTCCCGGCGGCACCACCCGGAAATTGTCGAAGGCCAGCTGACCCCAGCGCAAAAAGGCGTAGCGCTCGTTATTGCGCTCCATCTCCCTGTCGACATTAAAGGCGAAGGCTTCCGGGGTGGCATACCTGTCGACCATAACCGAGTGATCGATCACCAGGTCGACAGGAATCTGCGGGTTGATCTGCTGGGGATCACCGCCGGCGCGGGCCACCGCGTCGCGCATCGCTGCCAGGTCGACCACGGCCGGCACTCCGGTAAAGTCCTGCATTAGCACTCTTGCTGGCCGAAAGGCGATTTCGTGGTCGGAACGTTGGCGATCCAGCCAACCGATCAGGGCACGGATATCGTCGGCAGTGACGGTCTCACCATCTTCGAAGCGCAGCAGGTTTTCAGTGAGAATTTTGAGGGTGTAAGGCAAGCGCTCAATCGCTGGCAAACCAGCTTCAGCCAGGGCTTTGAGACTGTAATAGCTGTAGGGCGTCCCTTTGACATTGAGAACCCGGCGGGTTGCAAAACTGTTGAGGCTGGTATCGTTCATCTGACGGCTCCTCCGGATGAAATGGTGGTCTCGCGTGTCGTGTAGATTTCCTATTCTACCACAGAGATTCGAAGTCGTAGCCTCGATTTTCCCGGGATTTGAAGGGACGGTGGCGACTTGCTTTTGCCCAGTGCATTTGCTAGGTTAGCTCCAGTTCAAGGTGATGGGAGGACATAGCCTATGGATGGTCTGTTTGATGTTGAATTTCTAGGGATCAGCATGGGGCGCTATGCGGTGGCCCTTGGAATCGTGCTGTTCTCCATGATTGCCAAAAAAGTCTTCGCTCACCTGTTTGCCCGATTGATCCGTCCCCTGGCCGCGCGCACCAAGGGCGATTTTGACGACCAGCTGCTCAACTGTCTGCAAAAGCCGGCTGAACTGATCGTCTTGATCGTCGGCCTGTTGATCGCGATTCAGGTGCTGCAACTTCCCAGTGAACCGTTCGACGTCGAGAAGCTGGCCATGAGCCTGCTGCGGGCCTTGTCGATCATGGCTGCCGGCTGGTTCCTCTTCAATCTGGTCGATCTGATCGACCACTATCTGAAGGGTTGGGCGGCCAAAACGGAATCGACCCTCGATGACCATCTCGCCCCCCTGATCCGCAAAAGCCTGCGGATTTTTATCGTCATCATGGCGATCCTGATTATTATCCAGAGCTTCGGCTATCCGGTCACCGGAGTGCTGGCCTCCCTCGGTATTGGTGGCCTGGCTTTCGCCCTGGCGGCCAAGGACACAGTTTCGAATATCTTCGGATCGCTGATGATCATCTTCGATCGACCCTTCCAGGTCGGCGACTGGATCCAGGCCGGAGAGATGGAGGGGACTGTCGAGGAGATCGGTTTTCGCTCGACCAAGATCCGCACCTTTGCCAAAACGCTGATTTCGGTGCCGAACAACATGATTGCCAACATGGCGCTCAACAATTACAGCCGCATGCCCAAGAGGCGTATCAAACTGACCGTTGGCGTAACCTACGACACCAACCCGGCCCAGATGCGTGAAGCGGTCGAGCGGATCAGGTCCTTGCTCAAGACGCACCCGGCCATCGATCAAGAGTTCTGGTTGGTGAACTTTACCGACTTCGCGGCATCGTCACTCGATATCATGGTCTACTGTTTTACGACGACCACCGTCTGGGGGGACTACCTCGACGCCCGTCAGGACGTCTGCCTGCAGATTATGGACATTCTGGAGGAGATGGGCCTGGAGATCGCTTTCCCGAGTCGTACGGTCTACCTGCAGCAGGATCAGGAGGAGCCGGCGGGGAGTTGAGCGTTAACCGCTAATGTCTCTAGTCTGAAAGGGTATTTATGGACAAAGCAAAGCTGTCAATTCTGGCCCTGCTGATTATGGGGATGGTGATTGGGGGGTGTGCACCGATGCTCCCCCTGCACCAGGTCGATCTCGGCATGGACAAGAAGCAGGTGCTGGAACAACTTGGTCAACCGAACAGCGTGACCGGGAGTGGCAAGGAAGAGTATCTCTATTATGTGCCGCTCAATCGTTTCTGGGAGCGGTACTACATCTATCTGCTTAATGGCAGGGTGGAGGCGTACGGCCGCCTCGGTCCCCAGCAGCAGCCGGTCAAATAGTCAAGGAGGTCGACATGCCCAGCCCAGTCTACTTCTGCGATATCCGTTCCTCGCTACGCGAAAATCTGCACGACAAGCTCGAGCGCCTGATGGAGGCGGCCGGTGTCGGTCAGGTTGTGAAGCCGGGCGAACTGGTCGCCATCAAACTTCACTTCGGTGAGCGGGGGGGGCATGCCTATATTCGACCGACCTTCGTTCGCCGGGTGGTCGATCGGGTTCATGTCCTTGGAGGCAAGCCGTTTCTGACTGATTCGAGCACCCTCTACCCCGGTGAACGCAAGGAGGCGGTCTCCGCCTTGCGCTGCGGTATCGAGCACGGTTTTGCCTACGCTGTTGTCAATGCCCCGCTGGTCATGTGTGACGGGTTGCGGGGACATTCGGCGCGGCGGGTGGCGGTCAACGGTGAGATATTCAAGTCGGTCGACATCGGCCTGGAGATTCTCGAGGCCGACAGCCTGCTGGTCTTGAGTCACTTCAAATGCCATGAACTGACCGGCTTTGGTGGGGCTCTCAAGAACCTCGGTATGGGCTGTTCCAGCCGTCAGGGGAAGCTTGAGCAGCACTCGACCCTCGGTCCGAAAGTCTCCGCTAAGCACTGCACCGCCTGTGGGGCCTGCCTTAAGGCCTGTGCCCACCAGGCGATCGACCTCGGTTCCGGGGTGGCGGCGATCGATGCCGAACTCTGCACCGGTTGCGGGCGCTGCATCTCCGTCTGCGAGGAGCAGGCGATCCGTATTCAATGGAACGAGGCGGCTCCGCTGGTCATGCAGAAGATGGCCGAGTACGCCCTCGGTGCGGTCAGCGGCAAGCAGGGGAAGCTGCTGTTCGTCAACTTCATTACCCAGGTGTCGCCGGCCTGCGACTGCTACGGTCACTCCGACGCGCCGATTGTCGCTGATGTCGGCATTGTCGCTGGCAGCGATCCGGTCGCCCTCGACCAGGCATGCGCTGATCTGGTCAACCAGGCCCCGGGGTTGCCGGGAACCGCACTGCAAAATGGCCATGCTCCCGGTGGCGACAAGTTCCGTGGTGTCTACCCGCAGATCGACTGGGAGGCGCAACTGGTTCATGCCGAGAAGGTCGGTCTGGGCCGTCGCAGTTATCAGTTGATCAGACTGGAAGAGAGCTAACCCTCCAATGGGGCAGCCAGAGATTTGCTCAGGTCGGCCAGGCGCTGACGGGCGGAATCACCGCGGAACCCGGCCAGGGGGGTCAGTACCCAGCCCCCTTCAGTCGCTACCAAGCCGACAGCACGGGGCCGCAGGGTAAAGACCGCAATCAGGGCAAGACTGAGTAGAATGCTGGCGCCCCAGACCAACGGCTCGCCGGGATCTTTCGACAGCTGGAAGCCGCACGACCAGAACCCCGATTCGTCACGGGCGTAGGTGGTCTGGTAGATGGCAACCCCGCGATGAACCAGAGGCCGGTTGACCTCGATCACCCCCTGCTGTACAACTTCACCGCCTTCCAAAATCGACACCTCGCTGTGCAACTGCTTGAGGACCGGGTCGCGAAAGGCCATCGGACGGATTTCAACCCCTAGCTGGAGCGGGTTCGGGTAGTTGCGCTTGCCGCTTAATGCGTGGTAGCTGCCGATGGCAACACCGTCTCGCAGGACATTGAGGACCAGGTGCTCCTCTTCGGGGAAAAAGCGAGCGACTTCGACCAGCATGTTTTTGCCGAGATCGACGGTCTCTCCTTCGCGGGCGGTGTAGACCTCGATGGTTTCTCGGCTGGTGGGATCGATGGTGGCGAATCGCAGGTCGATCGGGTAGTAGCTCGGTTCGAAGTGGTCGAGCCGCAGACTGAAGCCGAGGGGTTGTTCGCCCTCCACCTCCCAGTCGAAGTAGCGATCGGTCTCGTGGGTGACATACATGTTGATGGTGCCGACAAAGCCGAGTTCGCTGGCCCAGGCCCCGAGCATGATCGCCAGGATGGAAATGTGCAGGATCGGTACCGACCAGCGACTGAGATGGCCGGAACTGGCGAGCAGCCGGTTGTCGACGTTGGTGACCCGATAGCCCTGAGCCTGCAGACGCGTGGTGAGAGCTTCCGTGTCGAGATCCTCTGGCAGCTTGTTCTCTGCGCTGCCGGTTTGGCCTGACAGTTTGCGCAAAGCCTCCTGCAAGCGCTTTTCGGCGCCGAGAGTTCGTTGCAGGGTGCGCCAGGTGCAGACCGCGAGATTCAGCGCCAGAATCCCCAGCAGCAT
>PKTY01000224.1 GCA_002869725.1 Desulfuromonas sp.
TGATCCCTGGGTGAAACCGCAAGTCTCCCTGCACCCTCTGAACGACTACGCACCAGACAGGGTCAGCGAAGCTCTCCAGCGTTTACTGAGCCCTTTGGGGGGGATCGGCGCATTTGTCAAACCGGGGCAGAAGGTTCTGATCAAGCCGAATATGCTGATTGGCAAAGATCCGGCCAAGGCGGTCACCACTCATCCGGAACTGGTGCGCCAGACCATTTTGCTAGCGCAGGCCGCCGGCGGCGCGGTGGCAGTCGGCGACTCCCCGGGACTTGGTAAGCCCCAGGATGTCGCCCGCAAATGCGGGATTTGGCGGGTGATCGAGGAGACCGGTGCCCGATTCGCTCCCTTTGCCGAGTCGGTGCCGATCCACCTGCAAAACGGAACCTTTCATCAACTGGAAATCGCCCAAGACGCCCTCGACACCGACCTGATCATCAATCTCCCCAAACTGAAAACCCACCAGATGATGGGCTTCACTGGAGCAGTCAAAAACCTGTTCGGACTGGTGGTCGGCAAGCGCAAGGTGCAGCTACACCTGCAGGCCGGCACAGACAAAGCCTTTTTTGCCCTGATGCTGCTTGAATTGGCCGAGCGCTTTGCCCCGGCGCTCTCCATCATGGACGCCGTGGTCGCCATGGAAGGGGATGGTCCGGGGAGTGGTGACCCGGTGCCGGTCGGCGCCCTGCTCGCCTCTGCCAATCCGCTGGCTCTCGACACCCTCGCCACGGCTCTGGTCGGGCTGGAGGCCGAGTCAGTCTGGACCCAGCGTGTCGCCCGGGAAACCGGCAGGATCGGAGCTCAACTTGAGCAGCTCGAACTGTTCGGCAGCGACTGGAGGACCCTGCAACCCGAACAGTTCCGCCCCGCCAAAAACACCGATGTCAACTTCGGGCTCCCCGCTCCGCTGAAAAATCTGCTCAAAAACAGCCTGAGTGCAAAACCGTTTATCAATCAGCACTGTGAGTGCTGCGGGGCATGTGTCCGTCACTGCCCACCCGAGGCGATGGCGATCGACCGCTCGGGTGTAAAGATCGACTACGGACGTTGCATCCGCTGTTTCTGCTGTCAGGAACTCTGTCCCTTCAGCGCCATCGAGACCCGGCAAGGAGCGCTACTGCGCCTCGCCGACATGCTCAAAGGCAAGTGACCGCCGCCGCTACGTCTCTCCTTTGTTTGTTAAAAACGATCGCCCCGGTCGAGTTTACGACCGGGGCGATCTTGTTGCTGGGCTGTCCGGATGCGACTCAGACCTGAACGACCTCTTTGACCATCGGAAGCTTCTCCTTGAGAGTCCGCTCGATTCCCATCTTGAGGGTCATGGTCGACATCGGGCAGCTTCCGCAGGCACCGGTTAGTTTGACACTTACAACACCGTCTTCGCTAACATCGACCAGTTCCACATCACCGCCATCGGCCTGCAGGGCAGGGCGAACCAGCTCGAGGACTTCTTGAACCTGTTCTTTCATTGAGCTCTCCTTGGCTTTGAGTTTATATCTGCAGTATATCGCCTTGTGGGCGAAGCTGTAAATGGCTTAGCGCAATCCCTACCATGAGTTCACCGCATTGCGGCGGCCGCCAGTGGAATGGCGCTGATCGGCCTGGCGCACAGCAGGTCGGGCTGGCCGACCTCCTTCCCCTGCACCAGTACCTTGAAGGTTTCCCCCATCCCCCCATCCGGCAGGATCAGGTTTTTGAGGGTCATCCTCACCGCCCTGGCCTGGCGCTCATCTTCGGCTTGCGCTTCAAGCTGCATCAGCTCCTCAAAAAAACCGAGGCCGAGAAGGAATCGGTACTGCTCGCCGAACCAGAGGGGAGACAATCCCACCTCGACACCGGCCTTTTGCAGTGCGGTAAAATCGACATGGGTGGTGATGTCCTTGTCACCAGGCGCCAGGTAGGGGTTGTCGTCAGCCTGATGCTGCCGGTAACAGAGCAGGGTCCCCAGCCGCCGATGTGGCGCATAAAGCTCCTCGGCCGGGTAGCCGTAGTCGATAGTCAGGACAAACCCTCTGGCAATCCGGCGGCCAACATCACGCATCCAGTCTGGAGCCTGGAGGTTGGCCTCGGCCCGGTTCCCTTCCACCGGCTCGACGCCGAGCCAGGCAAAGTAGTCACAGAGTTCAGCACCACAGGGTCGCAGCTCTTCGGCAAAACCGCTCGTCTCTTCACCATTGGCCACATAGACCTCGCTCAGCTCACCTCCGGTTTTTTCGAGGAGATGAACCGGAAAGGCATCGACCAGTTCATTGCTCAGAAAGCAACCGCTCGCAATCGACCAGCTCTGTTTATCGACCCAACGGACTCGCTCCCCATGTCCGGTGAGCAGCTGCTGTTGACGGCTGCGCTGGTCGGAGCTGACATCGACCAGACAATAATCAAGGCGTTCGTAGAGCTCAGGAGCTTCCCGAAGCAGAGCATTGAGGATGTCGAGGGCGAGATGGCCGGAACCGGCCCCCTGTTCGACCACCTGGAACCGTTCGGGCTGATCGAGCAGTTGCGCCATCTGTATCAGCTGACGGGCAATGAGCTTGCCGAACAGGGCATGAACGCTGCTCGACGTAAAAAAATCGCCCCCCTTGCCGATGCGTTGGCGAGGCTGCATGTAGTACCCGTAATCAGGGTGGTACAGGCAGCATTCCATATACTCGGCAAAAGGAATGGCACCCCGTTCGCTAATCAGCTGCTTAAGCAACGGGGTCAGCGCTGTCTCCGGATTCGTCATGGTTTCAGACATTTTGATCGAAGGCTCCTCGAAAAAGTGCGCGGAGTCTAATCCATTTCTCTCGAGATTGGCAAGTGCCGGCGGCAAGAGAGCAGGGTCGCAGGGTCGTTGCTGAATACCCCGGACACCCCGGCACGGTTCAGACGCTCCAGCTGCTGCGGTTGATCGACGACCCAGGGAGTCACCGGCACCCCTTGACGCCGACAGGCCGCCAGCAACAGGGGACCGACCTGGTCACAACGGGGGTTGACCGAAACCGCCGACAGTTCCCTGGCCACCCGCAGCGCCCGGAGCCAGCAACGGCTCTCCAGCAGGACCGCCAGGGGGAGTCCCGGAGCAGCGTGCCGCAGCATAGCGAGCAGTCGCCAGTTGAAAGAGGAGACCAGCAGTTTGGCCTGGGGCCAGTCGCTTAACAGATCGAGGACGACCCGCCCGGCCCTCGGCGCCTTGATCTCAAGGTTGAGCAGAAGCCGGCCGGCAAAAGCCTCGAGGACCTCGCTCAAGGTGGGCACCTTCTCGCCGGCAAATTCCGGGGAAAACCAGGAACCGGCGTCAAGGGCTTGCAGTTCCCGCAGACTCAAATCTCTGACCCGGCCAATGCCGTTGGTGGTGCGAGTAATTGTTTCGTCATGAATAACAACCGGAATGCCGTCACGGCTGAGCTGGATATCGAGTTCGAGACCATCGGCGCCAGCATCTGCGGCCGCATAAAAGGCGCTCAAGGTATTTTCCGGGGCCACTCTCGAAGCCCCGCGATGGGCCCAGATCAGCAGGTTGGCCATGTTCTGCTATGCTGCACTGAAGTTGGCACGGAGATTCAAACCTGGAAACCCTTCGATCCGCTGCTCATCCTTTTGGCCCTGCTGCTGGCTGTGGCCATGGCCCTGACCTGGCGCCAGGGACAACCGCAAAACAGCAGACACGGATACGGGCGGCTACCTCCCCAATCCGTCAAGCCAACGCCAGCACAGTCCGTTACCGGCTAGCTACGCCCCTTGAGGATCGGATAGCCACGATTGGCCCAGGCATATATCCCTCCATAGAGGTTGTAGACCTGGCTGAACCCGCGGCGCACCAGATAATTGACGACCTGAGCGCTGCGTGAACCGACCGCGCAATAGACCAGGATCGGCCGGTTGCGTGGCAGTTCCTCCAACCGATTCATCAGCTGATCGATAGGGATCAAGCTGGCGTTGGC
This sequence comes from Desulfuromonas sp., assembly GCA_002869725.1. Lineage (GTDB taxonomy): Bacteria > Desulfobacterota > Desulfuromonadia > Desulfuromonadales > BM103 > BM103. Next base: position 3,921 of record PKTY01000224.1, read on the forward strand.
CAGACGGAACTGCTGATACTCCATGGGAGTGCGCACATCGAGCAGAAACAGGTCATCCCTTTGCTGGACAAGACGAAAAGACTCATCCGGACCGAGGTTGGCGGGACCGGCGGCAAAAACCGCCTGGCTGGCCAGCAGCACCAGAAAAGTCAACAGTATTGAACGAAAGATTCTCATTGTCGCTCCATCTCCATCAATGACTTAAATTGTTTCTGACTCCGATTATATTCAAAATTCCTGATATAATGCTAGACCAAAAGAGCGCAGTTCATTCTCTATTGAACAGCAGGCATTATGTCATCTCGCTCTGGTTCTGAATTTTGTTTGCTTTCCATAGCGACACTTTACCGACGTGTCGACGTTTACCGCCGGCTTAGTTCTTGACAGTAAACAGCTGGATTGCTAGTTTACAACGTTCGGTGCCAAGGGACTATCCCCACCATCTCTGCGTGCTCCAGACAGGCTGACTGACCTATGAAAATCCTGGTCTCCGACAAATTTCCCAAGGAAGGGCTCGCACTCCTCGAACAGGCCGAGGGAGTGACCCTCGACTATCAGCCGGGGCTCTCCCCCGAACAGCTCAAGGTTGCCATCGCCGACGCCGACGCCCTGATTCTGCGCGGAGGCACCCAGATGACCGAAGAGCTCTTCCTTGAGGCCAAACAGCTGAAAGTGGTGGGACGAGCCGGGGTTGGCA
>PKTY01000294.1 GCA_002869725.1 Desulfuromonas sp.
GACCGTGATCGGCGGCTGGTTTATGACCGCGATCATTGCTTCGACCGCGGCTGCTCTGTTCGCCGTGGTCATCTTCTACGGCAAATGGGTCGGAGTGGTCCTGCTATTGGTGCTGGCGGGCCTGCTGATCTGGAACGCTCACCGGGCCCACAAAGCCATGGAAGCCGAGGCCGAAAAAGGCAAGGTGTTCAACCTTGAATCGGTGGAGGATCCACGGCAGGGGATCGAAACCACTTTCGAGCACATGGGGGCTCTGCTCAATGCGATCCGTGAATCCCTCGACAACACTCTTGAGGCATTGTTCAAGCAGGATTTCGATCGGGTGAGCGAAGAGCGAAAGTCGATCAAGAAGACCCAGAAATGGTCGAATATCATCATTGCCAACGTTTTCAAAGCAATGCGCCTGCTCGACCAGCAGGGGCTCGTGGTCTCGCATCGTTATCCGCAGACGATTCGTCGATTGCAGAAGCTAGCCGATGGGCACCGTGATATCGTGCTGCGGGCCTACACACATGTCGGCAATCACCATAAAGGGCTGCTCTCTGTTCAGATTGAAGAGCTTGAACAGGTTCGCCAGCGTCTGCATCTGATTTTACAAGAGGTGGAAGAAGTGATCAGTCGTCGGCAGATTGCCGATCTGGCGCGGCTACGGGAAAAGGATGCCGAACTGCGTGAGTTTGCCGCTGCTTTGAACGAAAAGCAGATGGCGCGAATCCACAATAACTCATCGAAAACCCGGCTGAGCATCCTCTATTACGGGATTATCGGTAATGCAATGATGATTTCTAAACAGAATCTTGAACTGCTTGAAATTTTCGATCAATCGTTCGGGGAGATTGAAAGCCGGAAATAACGATACCCTGCTGCCGCATTACTGCGGTAGAGTCTATCGCTTAGCTGGTCAGACGCCAGAGTGCACTGAGTTCTCAGGGGGAACTCTGCTGAATGCGAGCCAAGACATTGTATGAGGGTGTGGTATCCTTAAGATATCACACCCTTTTTTTGGTGGTGCGTCCCGTAATGGGGTGACATTAAATCTTAGCGGAAAAGGTCTTTGCCATGTTTTTTGCTGATAGTCTCTTTGGCAGTATGGAGTTGGCTATCCTGGTCAAGCTGATACTGGCAGCGCTGGCCGGTGGTGCTGTCGGCCTGGAACGGGAGAAACATGGTCGACCGGCCGGGCTGCGCACCCATCTGTTGGTGGCTTTAGGGGCCTGCCTGATGATGGTCATTTCCGAAGCGTTCATGGTCAAATACGGCGCATACGATGCAGAATCGACGGTTCGTCTCGACCCGAGTCGTGTCGCGGCCCAGATTGTTACCGGAATTGGCTTCCTGGGGGCGGGAGTGATCATCAAGGAGGGGATCAGCGTGCGCGGCTTAACCACTGCTGCAAGCCTCTGGCTTGTGGCCGGGTTGGGGATGTCTTTCGGTATGGGACTTTTTGCCGCGGGCGTCATGGCCACGGTACTGGCTCTGATCAGCCTGATCTTTCTGAAAAAACTCGAACCGGTGATCAACAAGGACCGCTATCTCGAGATGAATATTTCGGCCCAAAACCGCGAGGGCCTTCAGGATGAGCTGGAGCAGATCTTTTCTGAACATCGCATGAGAATCTCCAACGTTCGCTCTCATCTTGACCTGCAACAGGCCGAAATTACCTTCGACTATGTGCTGACCCAGCACCACAAGCGAATGGGCAGGGCATTGTCTGAACGGGTCGCCAAGCTCGAGGGGGTCCATAAGATCCGGTACCATTAACGTAGAGTCAGTAGCACCTTCCAGAAAAGCTGTTAGAATGCTTTGGAGGTTCTTTCATAACTTCGGAGATCACGTCGAATGTGGGTGTTGAAGGAGATCGATATGAAAAAGCTGGTTCTGTTGATTATCGTTTCTATGGCTCTTTCGGGGTTTGCCTACGCCCAGCAGGTCGGTCCAGGTGTTCCGCCCCCAAATCTCCCCGGGAAAATGGCGAGTCCGAACTTTGGTGTTGGTTACTATTTTCAGCAAGCCGAGTTTGAAGGGTTAGCGTTTGAAGAAGATCGGATCTATGCTCATCTCGGAGCTGTGTTTGGAGATGCGAGCACGCCCAATTATGAGCTGTTCATGCGGATCGGCGGAGCAACTCTCGAGGAAGAAAATGGATTCGATGGGAGTGGTGAAATGACATATGCCGCCGGTATCAAGGGAGAGTTTTACCAGGGAACTACCTTTGGGTGGGGAGGAGTCTTACAGGGGATGTATGTCGATTCCTATGAAGACAGTGTTCAGGTCGGTAATCAAGAGGTGAATCTTGCCCTTGAAAAATGTTGGGAAGTCGAATTGGCTTTCCCGCTCCATGCCCGTTTCCGCAAGGCTCTGTTCTATATGGGGCCACTTTTTTACAGTGCGACTGCCGATGTGGCTAGCGAGGCGTTCTTTTCGAATGAGGGCGATATTGATGAGGACCACAATGTAGGAGCTTTCGGCGGGCTGGTCATCAGAGGCAAACAGGTGTCGTTGGAAATCGAAGGCAAGTACAGGAGTGATATGTCCGGAGGGGCGATGCTCAGCTTCACCTTCTGATTGTCCTAAAGTTCAAGTAACGTTCATTCTTCACCCCCCATGTTGACCTGCAATGCGGTCAATTCTGGGGGGTGTTTCGTTTTCTGTGATCCAGTTGACGCACATTGGATCCAGCAAGTTGTTGGTATCTGCTTTTATGTGTGGCGGGTTAACTCGATCAAAATATTCTCACGGCAAGATCCCCTTGGTTTTGCTCGCACTCTATGGCAGGATAAAACAGTGTTTCTCTTGAGGTGGATATGTCGAAAACTTTGCGCATAGACCCGGTCACCCGGGTGGAAGGGCATCTGGCCGTTGACACTCATGTCGAAAACGGCAGAGTGGCCGAGGCTCGGGTGGCGGGGCGAATGTACCGAGGGTTCGAGCAGTTGCTGGTCGGGCGCCATCCGGTCGATGCTGCACGCATTACCCAGCGTATTTGCGGCATCTGTCACGAAGTGCACGGCATTGCCGCCAGCATCGCTCTCGAAGACCTCTACGGGATCGTTCCAAGTAACAACGGGCTGATTCTGCGTGACCTGATTCTCGGTTTGCATCTGGTGACCGACCATATCTTCCACTTCTATCAACTGACGCTCCCCGACTACCTTGATTTTTCCCGGCTCGACTCTTACCGAGGGAGCGATGAAGGGGTTCTCAAGCTCGCTCGCCTGCTTAAGTCTTCTGCCGGTACTTTTTCCCAAAAGGGGCCGGTCGATGCCCCTGCCGACAATGCGGCAACCTTGGAGATGGCTCTTGGTTACGCCGAGGCCGTCAGAGTACGCAAAATGGCGGCTAGCGGCTTGGCGAGTCTGGGGGGGAAAGTCCCTTTCTGTCACGCGATTCTTCCCGGAGGCGTTACCACCGGAGTCACCAGTGACCGGTTGATGAATTACGCCAGAGCCCTGGAGGTGACCAGCAGGTTTATTCGTGGTAGCTATCTCCCCCATGCCCTGGCTTTGGCCACCTTTTTCCCGGACTACTTCGAGATCGGCCGTTCCCACGGCAATTTCTATGCGAACGGCGGATTTTCGCTGGTTGCAGGAACTCCCCTGTTCAAGCCCGGGGTTTTTCTCGGTGATCGTGGACCGGGTGAAATCAAGTTGACAAATATCAGCGAGGTCGAAGATGCCAGCTTCCGGGTGTCACCCGGTCCTGATGGTGAAAATCCTGCAGCCTATTCGTGGGTGAAAGCCCTTCATTACGATGGCGTGTCGATGGAAGTCGGCCCCCTGGCCAGAATGGTGGTCAGTCAAAATGTCGGGTTTCGCCAACGCTTGAAAGGCTTTCGACAGCCGCAGGTCAAGTCTTCAGTCATGGCCCGAATCCTGGCCAGAGCCTGTGAGGCAGACATTATTTGCCGCTATCTGTTGGAGCTGCTCGGAACTTACCGGGCTAACGAGCCGACTATCCATTCTCCAGACATGCTGGCGAAACCTTCCGGTGATGGTTATGGGATGTCCTTGGCTGCACGCGGTGCCCTCAATCATCAGGTCACGGCAGTTGACGGCAAGGTCGTCCGTTACAGGTTGCAGGTCCCTTCGGCGTGGAATTTCGGGCCGACGGCGAGAGGACAGCTGGGGACTGTTGAGGCCGCGTTGGTCGGTACGCCGCTGAAGTCTGCGTCGAGTTCCGGAAAAGACTCCGTCGAAGTCGGGCGGATCATCCGCAGTTTTGACCCGTGCCTGGCTTGTGCCATTCATTGAGGAAGAGATGCTGACTCGCCGTGCTTTTCTGAAAAAATGCCGAGACATCTCGGTGCTACTCTGTGGCAGCAGTCTGTTGAGTCAGACCGTCGCTGAAGGGTTTATGACCCTGGCCCATGGCCGACTGAATCTGGCGTTTATTTTCGGGCAGAACTGTATGGGGTGTACAACCTCAATGCTCTATGGCAACGACTTCGATGCTCTGGACTTCCTCGATCACTTCGGCCGTCTGGAAAGCCATCCGGGACTCTCTTTTTCCCAGGGAGACAGTTATCTACAGCAGTTGGAGCGAGTGGTCGAACGGGGCGATTTTCTATTGATTGTGGAAGGGAGTATCCCCTCGCGGCC
>PKTY01000316.1 GCA_002869725.1 Desulfuromonas sp.
ATATCCACACCCAAGGCAAAGGAGAATTGACCATGAAGCATCTATTTGGAAAGGGGTCGCTGGTATTAGGGTTGGCCAGTCTGCTGCTGATTTTGACTGTGCTCCCTGCCCTCGCTGCAGAGAACGATCACAGTTATTACCTGCAAGGGCCTCTGGAAACCGGTCCCGATGTCACTAAAAAGTGCCTGAAATGCCATGAGAAGCATGCCGACGATTTCATGAAGACCACCCACTGGACCTGGGCCAAAGAACAGCTGGTTGGTGACAAAGAAGTGGTGCGCGGCAAAAAGAACGCCATCAACAACTTCTGCACCTCGATCGCCGGCAACTGGCCGCGCTGTACCAGCTGTCACGCTGGCTACGGTTGGACCGACAACACTTTTGATTTCAGCAATGCCGAAAATGTCGACTGCCTCGTCTGCCACGATACCACCGGCACTTACGTTAAGGAAGCGACCGGAGCCGGCAACCCGGCCAAACGGGTCGACCTGGTCTACGTGGCGCAGAGTGTCGGTACGCCGAGCCGCTTCAACTGCGGTACCTGTCACTTCTACGGTGGCGGTGGAGATGCGGTCAAACACGGTGATCTCGATTCTTCCATGGAGTATCCAAGCCGTTCGGTCGACGTCCACATGGACGCCGATGGCAACGATTTCGCCTGCCAGGAGTGCCATACCACCGAAGGTCATGCCATCCCCGGCAACTCTCTCGGCGTTTCTCCTGGCGGCACCAGACATTTCTCCTGCGCCAAGTGCCATGGCGAGGAGCCCCATGCCCAGAGCCGTCTGAACAAGCACGCCGCAGACATCTCCTGCCAGACCTGTCACATCCCTTACTACGCCAAGGAGGTGCCGACCAAGCTCTCCTGGGACTGGTCGACGGCCGGCCAGGATATCGAAGACAGCGTCGATGCCCTCGGCAAGCATGCCTACAACAAGAAGAAGGGGCACTTCACCTGGGGCAAGATGGTGACTCCCAAGTATCTCTGGTACAACGGCAGCGCCAGCGCCTACAATCGCGGTGAGAAGATCGATCCGAACAAGGTGACTATGCTCACCTACCCGAACGGCAGCATCAAGGATGAGAAATCAAAAATTCATCCGTTCAAACTGCACTCCGGAAAGCAGATCTATGACGCGAAGAATAAATACTTGATTACCGCCAAGGTGTTCGGCGAAGGCGGCTACTGGGTCGACTACGACTGGGACAAGGCTGCCCGCCTCGGCATGGAGGCCAGTGGTCTCGACTATAGCGGCGAGTACGGCTTTGCGCCGACCGAGATGTACTGGAGTATCAACCATATGGTCTCCCCTAAAGGGGAAGCTTTGGGTTGCCTCGACTGCCACGGTGACAACGGTCGCATGGACTGGCAGGCACTTGGTTACAAAGGTGACCCGATGGACAATTCGAAATTCGCCCGTTCCAAATAAGCCTCCTGACGCTTGATTGGACCCGAGAGGGGACCGGTTTCCGGTCTCCTCTCATTTTTCCTGCGCCTGTCCGCCGTACTCAAACCCCTTGCACCTCCCGGCTGATGTGCTAGCATTCCAGCGTGAAGGGGAGACAAGCATGGCCCACCTGACACCCCGCTCCAGCTACCACAGACTGACCCAGCGTCTCAACCTGTACTCCCAGGGGGCCCCACCCTCTGAGCTCCTCTACCGCATCCTGGCCCTGCTCTTTTCCGACCGGGAGGCTGAATTGGTGGCGGCTCTGCCGATCAGACCCTTCAGTGCGGCTCAGGCAGCCAGAAATTGGAAGATGCCGACAGCCGCAGCCGAAGCTCTCCTCCAGCAACTGGCGGGGCGGGCGCTGCTGGTCGATATTCGGCAAAGCGGGTCGACCGAATATGTCCTGCCTCCGCCGATGGCCGGCTTCTTCGAGTTCGCCCTGATGCGTACCCGCACCGACATCGACCAGAAGCTGCTCAGCGAACTCTACGAACAGTACATCACCGTTGAGGACGAATTTGTTCGCCAGCTTTTTCTGACCGGCAAAACCCAAATGGGGAGGGTTTTTGTCCAGGAGGCGACCCTTCCCTCAGAACACTCCCTGCACGTTCTCGATTACGAACGGGCGACCGAGGTCATCGACAGTGCCAGTGCCATTGGCATCGGACTCTGTTACTGCCGCCACAAGCGTCAACATCTGGGTAGAGCCTGTGGTGCCGAAATGGAGATCTGCATGACCTTCAACACCGTTGCGTCTTCCCTGATCCGTTGCGGTTATGCACGCCGCGTTGACAAGAACGAATGTCAGGATTTGCTGGATAAAGCCTGGGAGCAGAATCTGGTTCAATTTGGGGAAAATGTTCAGAATGGGGTCAATTTTATCTGCAACTGTTGTGGCTGCTGCTGCGAAGCACTGCTCGCCGTTCAGCGCTTCGGGCATGAGCACCCGGTTCACACCAGCAATTTTATCGCCACCATTGAAGACAACTGTAGCGGCTGTGGTCGCTGTGTGAACGTCTGTCCGGTGAAAATCATCAGCCTGGAGACGGAGCAGTACAGCGGACGAGGTCGCAAGCGGGCCGTGATCGACGAGGACCTTTGTCTAGGCTGTGGCGTCTGTACCCGCAGCTGTCGGGTCGGTGCCCTGACCATGCAACCACGAGCCAAGCGCGTAATTACACCTGTCAACTCAACCCACAAGGTGGTACTGATGGCGATCGAGCGCGGCAAGCTGCAGAACCTGATTTTCGACAACCAACTGCTCTGGAGCCATCGTGGGCTGGCCGCGCTGCTCGGCGTCGTTCTCAAACTTCCGCCGGTCAAGCAGCTGTTGGCCAGTGAACAGATCGGCTCGCGCTATCTTGCCACTCTCTGTGAACGTTTCGCCGCAGAGCAATAACAGAAGGCGACCTCAGGAGAACTGATTTGGCAGGAACAAGCTTGCTGGCGCTCCTCGACGACATCGCAACTGTCCTCGACGATATCGCCTTGATGGCCAAGGTTGCGGCCAAAAAGACCGCCGGAGTCCTTGGCGACGATCTGGCTCTCAACGCCGAGCAGGTCTCGGGAATCCGCGCCGAGCGTGAACTTCCGGTGGTCTGGGCGGTGGCCAAAGGTTCGCTGAAAAACAAGCTGATTCTGGTCCCGGCCGCATTGATCATCAGCGCCCTGATGCCGTGGGCGATCACCCCCTTGCTGATGGTCGGCGGTGCCTTCCTCTGCTTTGAAGGTTTTGAGAAAATTGTCCATAAGTTTGTAAAGGAGGAAAGCGAGGGACAGAGCACTCATGCTGCAAAGATCGAGGCTCTGAGCGACCCCAATATCGATCTGGTCGCCTACGAGAAGGAAAAGATCCGGGGGGCCATTCGCACCGACCTGATTCTCTCCGCCGAGATCATTGTCATTGCCCTGGGCACCGTTCAGGAGTCGTCGATGGCGGTGCAGATCGCGGTGGTTTCGATGATTGCTCTATTGATAACCGTCGGCGTTTACGCCTTGGTTGGTGGAATTGTCAAGCTCGATGACGTCGGCATGCACCTGCTCATCACTGCCGGCTCAGGAACTAGGGGGAAAATGCGTCGACTTTTTGGCAAGGGTTTGCTGCGGTTGGCGCCCTGGCTGATGAAAGGCCTCTCCATCGTTGGAACGGCTGCCATGTTCATGGTTGGTGGCGGAATTTTGATGCATGGGATTGCGGCCGGAGAGAGCTTGTCTCACAGTTTAGAACATGTTGTCGGTGGCTTGCCGCTGGTTGGTGGCGTGTTGTCCTCCCTGGCGCCTGTTTTTCTCAATGCTCTGGTCGGCCTGTTTGTAGGCGCTCTGGCTCTGGCGGCCGTTACCCTGTCAAAAAAGGCTCTGGCCAAATGACCTAAAAGGGCTCCCGATCTATACTACACGGATGATAAACTCCGGACAGGCGGCCGCACAGTAGCCGCACAGCACACAGGCCTCACTATTGACCACCGCCTTCCCTTCGACCAAGCTCAATCCTCCTTCGCTGCAGGCCTTCACACAGGATCCGCACCCGGTGCAGAACCGTTCCATGATGCGCAACGACCTGCGCCGCTGCTGCAGTGTCTGCCAGTTGGAAAGAACCGGGTCCCGCTGCTCGAAGAGGTCGAGATTGGCATCAATCTCCTGGTTGCTAAGCATGCCTAGGGCCACACCGTGCACGCCAGACAGCTGGCGGACATGATTGATCGATTCCAGCGCCGACGAGATCAGGTTGCCGCCGGCCAGTGCCTTCATGGCATAAATCCCCTTGCCTGCCTCGGCCGCCGCGTGGATGGCGTCAGCCATCTCTTTGGCTGAGCCATCGAGAATGCCCCGCCCCAAGCGATTGATCAGCGGGTGCAGCACCGCGATTTCCGGGTGCTTGGCTGCCTCGCGAATCGCACACACATAGTGGGAGGAGATGCCGATCAGGCCAATGACGCCCTGCTGCTGCAGCTCCATCAGCAGTTCCAGTACGGCAGCCCGCTCCCGAAACGGATCGGCCAGCCGGGCGGCATGCAGATGGACGATATCGAGTCGCTCCCGCCCCAGTTCATGCAACGCCTTTTCGATATGGGTCCGGGCGGTGGCGACATCTGGTGCATGGGTCTTGGTGGCGATCAGCACCTCCCCCTGGA
>PKTY01000064.1 GCA_002869725.1 Desulfuromonas sp.
CGATGACGAGCGATCGCATGGAAGAATATACCGAGACCTATTTCAGTATGCGCCAGCGCAAAGGGGCCACCCTGGCTGAAGCGCGCCGCACCATGCGCAAAAGCCGTAATCATTTCGGTTCAATGATGGTCCTCAGGGAAGATGCCGACACCCTGCTGTCGGGAATCAATCATCATTACCCTGAAACCATTCGCCCGGCCCTGGAGGTTATCGGCAAACAGGAGGGTCTTTCCAAGGTCCACGGCATGTACGTGATGGTCACCAAGAAGGAGGCAACCTTCTTTGCCGACACCACCGTCAACATCGAACCGACTGCCGAGGAGTTGGCCGAGACCGCCATCCTCACTGCCCGGAAGGCACGTCAGTTCGATTTCGAACCGAAAGTTGCCATGCTGTCCTTCTCCAACTTTGGAAGTGCCGAGCACCCATTGACCATTAAAGTCAAAAAAGCTACGGCCATGGTCAAGCAGCAGGACCCCGGTCTGGTTGTCGATGGAGAAGTTCAGGCCAACGTAGCCCTTGATCCTGAGCTCGTAGAAAAACAGTATCCTTTCTCCTCCCTCAAAGGAGATGCCAATGTTTTTATATTTCCCGACCTGCAGTCGGGCAACATCGCTTATAAACTGCTTCACAAGTTGGGTGGTGCCGAGCAGATCGGACCGATCCTGATGGGGATGAAAAAACCGGTGCACGTCCTGCAGCGCGGAGATGCAGTTGCCGATATCATCAATATGGCAGCCGTCGCAGTGGTTGATGCGCAGGAAGCCCAGGCCAAGAAATAACAGCAACAGCAGTGCGAACAACAAAGGCCCCGCTGAAAAAGCGGGGCCTTTGTTGTTCGCAATACCTGGAAAGTTCAACGTCTCCCAAAAGAGCCGATGAACTTGGGTGTATAACTTAGATTTTCACCACGTTGATGGCCTGAGGACCTTTCTGGCCATCAGAGACATCAAAACTGACCCGCTCCCCCTCAGCAAGAGACTTGAACCCATCCGACTGGATCTGGGAAAAGTGTACGAACACATCCGGTCCGTTGTCCTGCTGAATGAAACCAAAACCCTTAGCATCGTTAAACCATTTCACTGTACCTTCTGCCATTTTGAAACTCCTTCTTTTTCTCCCGCTGCGGGACGTTTTGTTGTGCGACCGACGGTCACCCAAAAACAAAAACCACTCAGCCAAAAGGTCTGCGTGGTCCGTTCCAAACTGACTAACAATTAATCTGTTGTCGGGCAGGTCAATCAACACAAACTTCCTTGGTTAATTTTTACTACCACGACAAATATTTCAAAATCAAGTGATAATTTTTCTTTTTGTGACGACCACAAAAAATTAACTTGACACCAGTTCCCCAACCAACCCTCCCCGCTCAAAGCCAGTAACTTTGACCCAGACCAGTTGGCCACGCAGGTCATCATCGCCCCGAAAACTCACGCTCAAATAATTGCGCGCCACCCCCTTGAAATGGCCTGACTCGACCTGCCCTTCGACGATCAACTCCAAGTTGGAACCAACGAATCGACGGGCAAACTGCTCCTGCTTGGTTGCGGCCAAACGTCGCAATCGCTCGGCGCGACTGCGACTGACTGCACCCGGCACCTGATCTGGAAATTCAGCGGCAGGGGTTCCCGGACGCCTGCTGTAGGGAAAAACGTGCAGGTAACTGATCGGCAGAGAGTCGATCAGAGCAAGGCTGTTGTTGAACTCGGCTTCGCTCTCTCCAGGAAAACCGGTGATCATGTCGAGACCTATCCCGACATCAGGGATCGACCGATGGATGGCCATGATTCGCTCACGAAACATCTCGCTATCGTAATTGCGCCCCATTCTTTGCAGAACCTGGTTGTCGCCAGACTGAAGCGGCACATGAAAATGAGGGCAGACCACCTGTGAGTCGGCCACCAGTTCGACCAGGCGATCAGGAATCTCCATGGGTTCAATGGATCCGAGGCGCACGCGGCGTACCTTGGTCTGTTGCGCGATCCTTTGGGTCAGATCGATCAAATCGATTGAAGGCGACAGGTCCTTGCCGTAACCACCGACGTGAATCCCAGTCAGCACAACTTCGTTAAACCCCTTTTTCACCAGGGTTTGAACCTGCGACAGCACTTCTTCTGCCGTTACCGAGCGACTGGGGCCACGGGCGTAAGGGATGATGCAGTAGGTGCAGAACGCATCACAACCGTTCTGAACCTGCACAAAAGCCCGGCTGCGTCCGGCAAAAGAGCTGACTGCCGACAGGGAATGTCCGCCTGCCGAACGGCTGTCGGATACCGCAACAGCCTTTGCCGGGGGATCTGTTTTGAGGAAATCAAGCAACCTCCCCTTTTCCTGGTTGCCGATAACTACGCTGACCCCTGGAATCGCCGCAAGGGTTTGAGGATCGACCTGGGCATAGCAGCCGGTAACAACAACCCGGCTGGCCGGATTGAGCCGTCTTGCCCGTCGGATCAGGTTACGGGACTGGGAATCGGTGGCACTGGTCACTGTACAGGTGTTGACCACCACCAGGTCGGCTCCGGCAGCGAACGGGACAACCTGATAGCCAGCGTCAACAACCTGTTGCTGCATAGCGGCTGTTTCAAACTGGTTGGTCTTGCAACCGAGTGTCGCAAACGCAACCGTCAGGCTGTGATTGGCCGCAGTAAAAGCAATACCGCCATCTTCCATCACAGCTTCTCCCTGGAGTCCTGTCCTTCAATCCAGCCACCACCGAGAACCCGATCTTCTTCATAGAAGACCGCCGCCTGCCCAGGAGTTACACCTAGCTGGGGCTCGTTAAATTCGACCAGCAGCCTACCACCGGCAAGGGGGGAGAGTAGAGAGGGGACCTCTCGATGACGATAGCGAATCCGACAGGCCACAGACATCGCTCGCACTGGCGGTTCGATCATCCAGTTGACCTTGGCGACAACGCAGGAGGAGACCATGAGGTGATCCCGTTCTCCGACAACGACCCGGCAACGGGCAGCGTCGATGCTCACCACATAGAGCGGTTCTGGCCAGGCCAGACCGAGTCCGCGTCGCTGGCCGATAGTAAAACGATAAGTCCCCAGGTGGCGACCGAGAACCTGGCCGCTGACATGAACAATCTCTCCATTCATGGTGTCGGCACCGCGTCTCTCTTCCAGAAAACGTACGTAATCACCGTCAGGAACAAAGCAGATATCTTGACTCTCAGGCTTTTCAGCAACCCGCAAACCAAAGCGTGCCGCATGACCACGCACTTGATCCTTGGTCATGCCCCCTAGGGGGAAACGCACTGCCTGCATCTGCTCTGGGGTCAGGGTAAACAGAAAATAGCTTTGATCTTTGCTCCGATCAATCCCTTTGTACAGTGAGTGAGAGCCACCGGCATCCAAAATTTGGGCGTAATGTCCGGTCACCAGGTAGTCGGCCTGCAGCTCTTTGGCTCTTCGTAAAAGAGTTTCGAATTTGAGCACCTGATTGCAGAGCACACATGGATTCGGGGTGCGGCCGGCAAAGTAGTCGTCACAAAAGTTTTCAATGACCACCTGCTCGAACTGGTTCTCGAAGTTCACCACATAGAACGGAATCCCGATCGACTCGGCAACTCTCCGGGCATCATAGACATCATCGAGGGAACAACAGGAACCAAAGGCCTCACCATCCTCAGAGTGGAACCTGGTGTAGTCCCAGATCTGCATGGTCATGCCAATAACATCGCACCCCCGCTCCTTGAGCAAGGCTGCAGCCACCGACGAATCGACTCCGCCGCTCATGGCGACGACAACTCTTTGACCTGCTTCAATCATGATTCAACAAAAAGAGCGGCCTGGACTGAACCGCTCACGAAACTTAACGTTAAACATCAAAGGCATACAATTACGACTTGCTTTCTCTGTAGTTTTTTATAGCTTCATGAAGGGCGTCAGCCGCCAGGTTCGAGCAGTGCATCTTCTGGGCCGGCAGGACATCGAGAGCTTCGGCAACCGCCTGGTTGGTCAGCTCGAGGGCTTGATCGAGGGTCTTACCGATGGCCATCTCGGTCACCATGGAAGAAGTGGCAATCGCTGCACCACAGCCGAAGGTCTTGAACTTGATATCCTTGATGATATTGTCTTCGACCTTGAGAAAAATCTTCATGATGTCGCCGCAGGACGCATTGCCAACTTCACCCACACCGTTGGCATCGGCAATTTCACCGACATTGCGTGGATTGGTGAAATGATCCATAACCTTGTCTGTATACATATTCCAACTCTCCTTTGTAATTAATTCCGTACCACTCAGATTCTGCGAATCGTTTCACAGGTTTCACACCCATCGGCAGTCCGTCCACAATTGTAGAGCGGACTCATATCGCGCAACCGCTGTACCGTTGAGGGGAGAACTTCGAGCACCCGCGATATCTCTTCGTCGGTCGTTTCCGGCCCCAAGCTGAAGCGGGTGCTCGAATGAGCCAGGGTCACTTCGACACACATTGCGCCCATCACATGGGAAGGCTCAAGCGACCCCGATGTGCAAGCTGAACCTGACGAGGCCGCGATACCGAACATGTCGAGATTGAGCAACAG
>PKTY01000281.1 GCA_002869725.1 Desulfuromonas sp.
CATCGAAAAGAACGTAGCGATCATTGGCGGGACCTGGTACGGCGGCGAGATGAAGAAGGGCATCTTCACCATGATGAACTACTGGCTGCCGATGCAGGGAATCCTTTCCATGCATTGCTCGGCCAATGTCGGTGAAAAAGGGGATGTGGCACTGTTCTTCGGGCTGTCAGGGACAGGAAAAACGACTCTCTCCACCGACCCCAATCGTAAGCTGATCGGCGACGACGAGCATGGCTGGGATGACGACGGCATTTTCAACTTCGAAGGGGGCTGCTATGCCAAGTGCATCAACCTCAGCGCCGAAAATGAACCGGAAATTTAAAATGCCATCAAGCGCGATGCGCTGCTCGAAAATGTGGTCGCCGACAATAATGGCGTGATCGACTTCGACAGCGACAAAAAAACCGAAAACACTCGGGTCTCCTACCCGATCGAGCATATCGATAACCACGATCCAAGCCTCAAAGGCGGGCATCCGCAGAACATCATCTTCCTGACCTGTGATGCCTTTGGGGTCCTGCCGCCGGTCTCCAAGCTGACCAAAGAGCAGGCCATGTACTACTTTCTCTCCGGTTACACCGCCAAGGTCGCCGGAACCGAGCGCGGCGTCACCGAGCCTCGGGCGACTTTTTCGTCCTGCTTCGGCGAAGCGTTCCTGCCGCTCCATCCGACGGCCTATGCGAAACTGCTTGGCGAAAAGATGGAGAAGCACAATGTCAACGCTTACCTGGTCAACACCGGCTGGGTCGGCGGCGGTTACGGAGTCGGCAGCCGTATGAGCATCAAGGCGACCCGCGCCTGCATCGATGCGATTCTCGACGGCAGCATCAATACTGTTGAGTTTGACCAGACCCGCTGGTTCCGACTCAATATTCCGAAAACTTTGCCGGGGGTCGACAGCACCCTGCTCAACCCCCGCAATGCCTGGACTGACAAGGAAGGTTTTGATCAGACGGCCAACAAGCTGGCCGGGATGTTCATTGAGAATTTCAAGAAGTACACAACAGAGAACGACGATTTCGACTACACCAAGGCCGGTCCCCAGGTCTGATCTCTCTTTAGCTCTTGATTTATTTTTCGGGGCGTCCTTGCGGACGCCCCGATTTGTTTATGAAGAATGCCGTTCAAGGGTGGTGTTGACAGCCCTCCGTAAAAATTGCTGCAGACATATTGTGAGTGTGTTTTAATGGTGGGCGGCACTGTTCCAGACGGAGAGCTTTTGGCTGCGGCCTGTCGATGGTCGAGTCTGGGAGATGGTTCCATCCACAATGACGAAAGCGGAGGTCTGATTATGGCTAACCAGTCCAATTCTTGCCCCTTTCCCCGGACGTTTCTTCTGCTGCTGGTTTTGCTGCTGGCCATGACAAGTCAGGGGTGGGCCAGCGATCTGTTCCCCGTCGATCGGCAGACATTCCCCTATTATCCGTCTTTGCTCCAGTATCCTCCACCTCAAGCCGAATTCACCCCCCCCGAAGTCTGTGCCGAGTGTCATTCCCGTCAGTATGAAGAGTGGACCTCTTCGGTGCATGCTCTGGCCTTTGTCGATCCGGTCTATCAGGGGGAGCTCAACCATGCGGTCAAAGCGGTGGGTCATGACATTTCCAGGCAGTGTGAAGGGTGCCATTCGCCAGCGGGGGTGGTGACCGGCGAAATCCGCGGTGCTGGTCTCAACGGCTTGAGCCAGATGGCCCTGGCCGGGGTCTCCTGCGATATCTGCCATTCGGTCACTGCGGTAACCCACTGCCAAACGCCTTCCCGGGAGCCGGAAAACGGTTCCATGGTTGTTACCCCCGGAGTTGCCAGGGGCGATCAGATTGTCCTGCAAAAATATGGTCCGAATCCGACCACCGAACTGTGCGGCATGGAGTTCCATGAATGCGCTGAATCCCCTCTGCACCTGCGAGCCGACCTCTGTGCGTCCTGCCACCAGGTCTATCATTACGAAACGCACTTCCCTCTGGAGGCGACCTATCTGGAATGGAAGCATGGGCCCTATGCCCAGCGTGAAATTCTCTGTCAAGATTGCCACATGGTCGATATCGAGACATTCCGCCGTTCCGCCGATCGCTTTATCAAGCCGGAGCGGCACGAGTATCGCCACTACTTCAATGGGGCCAACTTCCTTCTTTACTTTCTGGCCGCCCAAAACTATACCCAGACAGGTGACCAGCAACGGGCGGAAAATGCCATGGACAAGTTCCGGATGGCCGTCGAGCGGCTACAGGCGGCCGCTGGACTGGAGGTGATGCCGGTCTACCGGAATCGTCAGTTGAGTGAACTCAAGGTTCGGGTCAAAAATCTGCGCGCCGGGCACAACCTGCCGACCTCCCTGACCAACGTGCGCCAGATGTGGGTTGAGCTGACCGCGACCGATGCCACCGGGCAGGTCCTGGTCAGCAGCGGCCATCTCGATCCCAAAGGAGAGCTTGAACCTGAGACCAGAAACCTCAACTCAGAAGGGATGGGGGATAATTTTCACTTCGCTATCGATCCCTGGGTGGTGACCGCCTTCTCGCGCCATGACACCATTCCTCCCAAAGGGTACAAAGAGATTTATTTTGGTCTGCTCCCTGTTGTCAGCAAGGGGGAAGTTCAGGTTTCAGTGCGCTTGCGCTACCGTCAGGCCTCGCAGAAGGTGGCCGAAAAACTGCTCGGCGCAGTTCCGGATGATATCGACCTCGAAAAGACCTATGGATTGAGCGCAGTCCCGGAACTGCCAGTGGTCGATATGGCGCAAGTCGCAACGAGTTTTCCGGCCATGGAGGGCGACTAAGCAAGCGGAGAGTCTGGAGAGGGTTGGTCGCAGGTTGAGCGGTCGATTTGACCGCTTGCCAGACGATAATCTTCTATGCTAATGAATCAAGATTACAAGTCGTAAAATCGCTTATTGTGAAGGAGAGTCTGCCCGCCATGCAACTTGAGGTTCTGCCACTGGAAAGCCCAAAACCGCGCCCCGACGAATCGAATCTGACATTCGGCAAGCAGTTTACTGACCGCATGTTCGTCATGGACTATCTGACCGGACAGGGCTGGCACAATCCCCGCATTCAGCCCTACCAGCCTTTTGTTCTCGACCCGGCGGCGATGGTGCTCCACTACGCCCAGGAGATCTTCGAAGGGATGAAAGCTTTTCGGCGTCCTGACGGTAAGATCGCCCTGTTTCGGCCGATGGACAATTTCCAGCGGATGAACTGTGGCGCCCGCAGGATGTGCATGCCGGAAATCGATGAAACCTTCATGCTCTCTGCTCTCAAAGAGTTGATTCGCCTCGAAGGCGACTGGGTGCCGCGCGCCGAGGGGACCAGCCTCTACATCCGCCCGGCGATGATCGCCACCGAGTCGATGCTTGGTGTGCGCCCGGCCGACCAGTATCTCTTTTTCATCATCCTCTGTCCGGTTGGAGCGTACTACAAGGGGGGGCTTGCTCCGGTCAAGATCTGGATCTCCGACCATTATGTGCGGGCCGCTCACGGCGGCACCGGCGAGGTCAAGACCGGCGGCAACTATGCCGCCAGCCTCTATGCGGCCCGCGAAGCTGCTGCCAAAGGGTACGATCAGGTACTGTGGCTCGATGCCCGAGAAAAGCGCCATGTCGAGGAAGTCGGCAGCATGAACATGTGTTTCATTTACGATGGCAAGCTGGTGACCTCGCCACTGCACGGGACCATTCTCGATGGCATCACGCGCCGTTCGGTACTGGCTTTGGCCCGCGGAATGGGAGTTGCTGTCGAGGAACAGGCTCTGACCGTTGACGAGATCTTCGAAGGGGTTGAAAGCGGCCGCCTCAGCGAAGCCTTCGGGACCGGTACCGCCGTGGTCATCTCGCCGGTCGGTCAGTTTACCTACCAGGACAAAACCGTAGTCATCGGTGATGGCAAGACCACCGGCCCGCTCACCCAAAGGCTCTACGACACCCTGACCGGCATTCAGTATGGTCGCCAACCCGACGTTCATGGTTGGGTGGAATTGCTGTAGCGCCGGGTTGTATCGTCTCTGTTACACTACGGGCTGTCTGCGGTATGCAGACAGCCCGTAGTGTTTATATTTTACTCACTCTGAGCAACAATCTGACCCGCAAAAACCTGTTCGTTGGCAGTCCGAATGGGCAGTGTGGTGACATTCCTTCCTGGTTTCTAAAAAAATCCTCCATAAATTCAGTATGTTGATGAGCTAGAATTGGTTTAATCCCAGTTGCTATAGCTTTGGCACAGCCGTTGCTCTAAATTGCCTCGCCCAGGAGTAAGGGGCGGCCCGAAATTGATTCGAGCCATCGTTTTTGCGGAGGTGTTGCTATGTGCCGTATCGGCGCGATCAAGAGTTCTAATTACGTGCATCCGAGCCAGGCGCTGCTGTTGATGCAGTCGCAGCAGAAGGGGCATGACAATTCAGGCTTTGCCATGGTCATGCATGACCTCGGCGGAATCTTCGAGTCTTACAAGCATTTACCGACCCTGTCGCTGGCCTGCACCGACGAGGGGGTCAAGGTCGCTGAGGACATCATGCATGCCGCCGGTTTCACCCGGATCATGCAGTGGGTTCCCGAGACCAACCCGCAGCCGGGGCTCGATATCAACGCCATGCCCAACTACCTGTTCCAGACCTATGATTACCCGAAGCATGTTCGCCACCTGGAGCAGAAAGAGAAAGAAGACCTGCTGCTCGACATGCGTCTGAAACTGCGCAAGGCTCTGGAGAAGGACGAGATGGGATTCGCCTACTCCTTCTGGCCCGATGTCATCACCCTTAAAGAGATCGGCGACCCGAAGGATATCGGCACCTACTTCAATCTCTGGCAGCCCGACAGCAAGTTCACTGCCAAGGTGATCACCGCCCAGTGTCGGCAGAACACCAACTACGACATCGTCCGCTATGCCGCCCATCCTTTCCACCTGCAGGGCTACACCGCCCTGGCCAATGGTGAAAACACCTTCTACCTGAAGAATGTCGAATTCCAGCGCAAGCTGCATCGCGGCTACATCGGCTTCGAGTCCGATTCCCAGTGTTTCCTCTACACCCTGCATTACGTTCATCGCGAGCTCGGCTGGCCGCTCAACTACTTCAAGCATGTGGTCACGCCGCTACCGTTCGAGGACATCGAGCGCCGGGACGACAAACAGCAACTGCTGGCCATTCGCCAGTCGCTGGCGCATCTGGAAATCAACGGCCCAAACACCATCATCGGCGTGCTGCCCGACAACACGATGTTCACCTGCTGCGACGCCAAGAAGTTGCGTCCGGTGGTCATCGGCCGCAACGACGATATGGTGGTGTTCAGCTCCGAGGTTTGCGGCATCAACGAGGTGCTGCCGGATCGGGACTGGGAGACCGACATCTACCCTCACGAACGCGAAGTCGTCGCCGTGACCAACGATCTGGAGGTTCAGCGATGGAGACAATGAAAGTCCAGAACGTCACTCCCAACGATCTCTACTGGCGGATCAAGTACGACGCCAGCCGCTGTACAATGTGCGGTTCCTGCGTCTCGGCCTGCTCCTTTCGCGCCATCGAGCCGAAGGTTGAGCGGCGACGCATGGTCTTCTCCGAGAGCGAGTTCCCGGAGCCGAAGCAGCGCTTCTCGGCGGTGCCGGTGATCAAGCAGGTCAACTCGATCAAGAACTACTGCCGTGGCTGCGGTATCTGCGAAAAGGTCTGCCCCAACGACGCTATCGGACCGCTGCGCAACCCTGACACCCGCCATCCGGTCATCACCCGCTGCCTCGGCGGCGACTCGATCAAGCGCGGTGGGCGCAAGAACCTCGAAGGGACGGTTCGGACTCTGGACAAGATCCGGGTGGGGCGTATTTCGCAGATGACTGACCCGAGCCTCGATGCCCAGCGCCACACCTTCGACCTGCTCGCCCCGTTCGGCCGGATTCTTCCGCCGAAAAAACTGCCGCTCGGAGTCACCCCGGACAACCTGCTGGAGATGCAGAAACAGGCACCGCCGGTCAACTGGATCTATCCGGTGATCATCGGTGACATGTCGATCGGCGCACTCTCCTGGCGGATGTGGGAGGCGGTGGCGATGGCTGTCGCCTACCTTAACGAGCAGTGCGGTCTGCCGGTGCGTATGTGCTCCGGTGAAGGCGGCGTACCGGTGCGACTGCTGAAGTCGAAATACCTCAAGTACTTGATCCTGCAGATCGCCTCCGGCCACTTCGGCTGGAACCGTATTGCCAAGGCGATGCCGCACATGGTCGAGGATCCGGCCGGCGTGCTGATCAAGATCGGACAGGGAGCCAAGCCGGGCGACGGGGGCCTGCTTCAGGCCAACAAGGTCGCCGAGCATATCCAGGCGATCCGCGGCGTTCCCAAGGCCGACCTGCTCAGCCCGCCGAACCACCAGGGCCTCTACTCCATTGAGGAGAGTGTTCAGAAGATGTTCCTCTCCTTCAACGCTGCCTTCAAATTCCGGGTGCCGGTGGCGATCAAGGTTGCCGCTTCGGCCACCTCGGTCAGTGTCTTCAACAATCTGGTGCGTGACCCGTATAATATCGTCGGCGGTTTCTTCCTCGACGGTATCGACGGTGGCACCGGCGCGGCCCACGAGGTCTCCCTCGATCACACCGGCCACCCGATCGTCTCCAAACTGCGCGACTGCTACATGGCCGCGACCGCCCAGGGGCGCCAGGGCCAGATTCCGCTGTGGGCGGCCGGTGGCCTCGGTAAGACCGGAGATCTCGCGGCTGATGCCTTCAAGATGATCGCCCTCGGTGCCAACGGTGTTTTTACCGGCAAGCTGATTCTGCAGATGGCCGGCTGCGTCGGCAACGACCAGGGCCGCTGCAACGCCTGCAACACAGGTCTCTGCCCGGTCGGCATCACCACTCAGGAGCCGGCACTGGTGCACCGCCTCGATCCGGAACGGGTCGCCCAGAACATCGTCAATTACTTCCTCGCTATGGATCAGGAGTTCAAGAAGCTGATGGCGCCGATCGGCAATTCGTCGCTGCCGGTGGGCCGTTCTGATGCACTGGTGTCGACCGACAAGGCCGTCGCCGACAAACTCCAGATCCAGTACGTCTGTTAAGGAGAACCGATATGGCTGCAAAGATCATCGGTTTCGATCAGGAAAACCATCGTGTCTCGACCCAGCAACTGCTGCGTCAGATCTATACCGCCCTCGAGCAGGGGGAGACCGAGTTTGAAGTTCTCTCCTCCGGTCACCACGACATCGGTGGTCCGTTGTGGACCGAAGATGGTACGCCGCTCAAGTTCAGAGTCAAGAACCCCGGCCAGCGTGTTGGCTCCTTCGGCCTCGATGGCACCGAGATTGTTGTCGAGGGCTCGGCCCCGGCCGACGCTGGCTGGCTCAACGCTGGCGCCACTCTGACCATCCTCGGCGATGGCGGTGACACCACGGCTCACTGCGCGGCAAGCGGCAACATCTATGTCGCCGGTCGTGTCGGCACCCGTTCCGGTTCGCTGATGAAGCACGATCCGGCCTACGACGCCCCGCAGTTCTGGGTGTTGAAGCATACCGGATCGTTCTCCTTCGAGTTCATGGGCGGTGGTCTCGCCGTGGTCTGCGGCCATGGCTGCGACGAGCTCGACTCGGTGCTCGGTGACCGCGCCTGCACCGGTATGGTCGGCGGCACCGTCTATGCGCGCGGCCCGGTCAAGGGCCTTTCCGACGAGGTCTGGATGCTCGACCTCGACGATGCCGATCGCACCTTTTTGAAGAACAACATGCCGGTGTTTCTCGAAAAGATCGGCAAGAAGACGCTGCTCAAGGAGCTGACCGACTTCTCCCAATGGCAGAAGATTGTCGCCAAGAGCTATGAGGAACGAAACGTCCGTTCGCGCATCACCATGCGCGAATTTCGCGAGCAGTGCTGGGTCGAAGGCGGCATCTTCGGCGACGTGGTCAAAAACGACGACCTGCACGTTGCCGGGCTGGTCAACGCCGGCGACGACCGGCTGAAGATTCCACATTGGCAGGACAAGCGTTTTGGTGCCCCCTGCCAGGTGGCCTGCCCTTCCAACATTCCGACCCAGGATCGTATCAACCTGTTGCGTCAGGGGAAATACGATGAGGCACTGGCGCTGGTGCTCAACTACTCGCCGTTCCCGGCCAGCGTCTGCGGCGAAGTCTGCCCCAACCTGTGCATGGATGCCTGCAGTCGCCGTTTCATCGACAAGCCGGTGGCGATGAAAGAACTCGGTAAGCTGTCCCTCGACGTGCCGGCCCCGCCGATCAAGCCGGCGACCGGCAAGAAGGTTGCGGTGATCGGTGGTGGCCCAGGCGGCCTCTCAGCGGCTTGGCAGCTCAAGCTGCATGGACACGAAGTGACCGTTTACGAAGCCGATTGCGAGATCGGCGGCAAGCTGCGCCAGGTGATCCCGACGGATCGCCTGCCGGAGGAATCACTGGCGTCGGAGATCAAACGGATCAAGGATGTCGGCATTGAGGTTAAAACCAACACCGAGGTCGACAGCAAGCTGTTTGAGACCATCAAAGAGCAACACCACGCGGTGGTCATCGCCTCCGGAGCTCATAATGCGGTGGTTATCCCCTTCCCGGGACATGAACTGATGACCAAGGGGCTTGATTTCCTCAAGGATGTCAATGCCGGAAAGAAACCGAAGGTGGGTAAGCGCGTGATCGTCATCGGTGCCGGTAATGCCGGCATGGATGTCTGTCTCGGTGCTTATGCGATGGGTGCGGAGAAAGTGATCGCTATCGATATCCAGCGTCCCGCGGCCTTCAAACATGAAATAGACGGAGTGAAGGCGCTTGGGGGTGAAATCCGTTGGCCGGTCTTTACCGAGAAAGTGACCGAACAAGGGTTATGGACCAAGGACGGTGAACTGATTGAAGCTGACGAGGTCATCATTGCCATCGGCGAGCGCCCTGACCTCTCCTTTGTGCCACGCGACTGGCTGACCGACCGTGGCATGATGGACGTTGACGCCTGTTGCCAGGTGATAAAGGCCCCCGGCATCTTTGCCATCGGTGACACGACCAAGCCCGGGCTGCTGACCCACGCCATTGGTGACGGCCAGGAGGCGGCACTGATGATTGATGACTACCTCGCAGGCAAGGAGCTTGTGCCGGTTGTCAAGCCGGAGATGATCAACCAGAGCTGCCTCTCCAAGGAACTGTTCAAACCGCGCAACCGTGGTAAATTCTGCGTCACCGACGCCAAAGACGAGACCCTTCGCTGTATCTCCTGTGGCACCTGCCGCGACTGCACCATGTGCCTCGAATCGTGCCCCGAAGGAGCGATCCGCCGCGTCGAAAAAGCCGACGGCACCTTCGAGTACGTCTCCGACGATGAGGATTGTATAGGCTGCGGCCTCTGCGCCGGCATCTGTCCCTGCGGGGTCTGGGCCATGGAGATTATGGTTTAACTCGATTGCTGTTCAGGCAAGGGTTCCCTTTGTCACATAGTCGAGCATGCCTTGCCAAGTGTTGCGGAGAAAGACCGTTTCGCGCTGGTAAATATCGGGTGGCAGCTGGCGGATGTTGCCAAAGACCGCATCGTTTTCGACCAGCCACTGGAAAAATGCCGGTTCTCGTTGGTGCGGATCGACCGTCAGCAGCCGTTTGACCCCCTCGACCCATAGGCCGAGCTGATCGCGGCCGGTTTGCAAATGCTCAACCGCCGAATCCACCAGCCCGTAATGGGCAAAGACCATGCGTCCTGGTGACAGCGCGATCATGCGTTCGATCGAGTCAAGAGCCACCTCGAGGATGAATTTCGGCGGCGTTGCCGGGCGCATGTAGATCCCCTTCTCAACCTCGCAGCGAACCCCGGCGACTTCCCCGGCAAACAACAGGTCCTCGAACAGGTAGCAACAGTGATGCGGTGCATGCCCGGGCGTCAGCAGAGCACGCAACCTTGGCGAGCCGATTTCCTCTGCAAAGCCGATCTGTTGTTCAGGTACGGCAAGGATCTCTCCGTAGGCATCAGCCAAGCGGCCCAGAACCTTACGGCTCCCCGCCCAAAGTTTGCCCGGATTGACCAGGTGCGCAACCCCATCGGGGTGACAGACCACCCGAGCCCCGGGAAAATGCTCCAGCACTGCGCCGGTGGCACCGGCATGGTCGATATGAATATGGGTGAGAAGGATATAGTCGAGGGTTTCGACCTGGCAATCTCTCAACCCCTGAAGCAGTTGCGGCAAGGTGGACAGAGGACCGGGATCGACCAGAAAGGTCATCTGTCCGTCGGCGTAAAGCCAGGCGCTCATGAACTTTTGAAAGCCTGGCTCAGTGGGCATGTTCAGGTCGATGCATGTCAGGTTCGCAAGATCCATGTTCAGCTCCTTCTCAGGGCCAGGTTGCCAGAACGACAGACAGCCTGAAGCCAACCAGAGTCTGGATGCAGCACGTCATGTCCAGAGGCGTTGAAGTAACGCTCCATGTCATATCATCATCCATAATGGGGCGACAACCATCAAGGCCAGCCATGTTCCCAGGCGGTCGCCCTGGCAGACCAGCAACCGGAAAGCTTTCCTGAATGATCTAAAATTTACTTGTCATCCGGGAAGTTCTCGGTATGTTTTACTAATGAGCCCGAGTGAGGTTGATGATGGCCATTCTGATTGTAGACGATTCCGAACTTTCACGAAGATACCTTGCGGACATGCTTGAAGAGGCCGGACACGAAAATCTGCTCTGTGCCTCTTCCTCCGAAATGGCGTTCGCAGTTATTGGCCGCGGCCTGGCCGAGGCAAAAGCGCCAAAGGTCGACCTGATTCTCCTCGACATCAACCTCCCCCACAAAAGTGGCATCGAGACCTGCCGAGAACTGAAGGCAGACCCAGAGCTTGCAGACATTCCGGTGATCATCATCAGCGGGGTCGAGCACCTTGAAGGGTTGCAGGCGGCTTTCGATGCCGGGGCCATGGACTACCTCACCAAGCCTCCCAACCATGTCGAGCTTCTGGCACGTATTCGATCAGCGCTGCATCTCAAGTCGGAAATGGATCAGCGCAAAGAGCGCGAAGCAGAGCTGCTGGCTCTCAATCAACGACTGGAATCTCTCAACCACGAACTCGAAAAGGCATCGACCACCGATAGCCTGACCGGTTTAGCCAACCGTCGCTATTTCAACGAGTTCGTACTGCGGGAATGGAGGCGGGCGATTCGTGACAAGACGGTGTTAGCGATACTGATGATCGACATCGATCATTTCAAAAGCTACAACGATTCCAAAGGACACCTCGCTGGCGACGTCTGTCTGCAAAGAGTGGCCATGGCTCTACAAAGACCGATCAAACGTCCGGCCGACCTGCTAGCTCGTTATGGTGGCGAAGAGTTTGTTGCCGTTCTGCCGGAAACAGGCCTTGAGGGAGCCCAGCAGCTTGCGGATGACATGCATAAAGAGATCAGGGGCATGGCCCTGCCCCACCAGGCGTCGGCAACAGCCGACACCATCACGGTGAGCATCGGCGTTGCCGTGATGGATCCTCAGAGCAAAATGACCGTTGAGCAGGTTCTCGACAAAGCCGACCAGGCACTCTACCGGGCGAAACTTGCCGGGCGCAACCGAACAGCCGGTTGATAAATGCAGGTCGTAAATCCGGTGTGCGACCCTCCCCCCATCAAGGGGAGGTGGCATCAAATTGTTGAATCGTTACTCCTCTCTCGTTGTTGCATCCCCCCGGCAGGGCCTTCCCTCACTCAATTCATGCAGAAATCAGCTTTTGGTTTTAAGTAGCTGGTGCCAGGTGTGCCGCTCCAGGAAAGAGCCTGCGACATTATCCTCCATGGTCAGAAACATCGACCAGGGGATCGACAGGCTCATGACATCTTCACCAAACTGGCCGCGCAGGTAGAGTCTGGCGCTAAGATCCATTGGCCCGGCGACAGCCCGGGGCCGGCTGCTTGCGGCCTCCCGGTAGCTGTAGATGCCAATCGCCTGGCAGCCGGCAGCAAAGGGGAAGATGACATTGTCGTTGCCCGGAAACGAATAGTTGGCAAGCACCCCAAGGGCGGCAAACCGGTCGGGATCGCTGAAAAAGACCACACTGACCGGCTCCTCGCAATGCGGGTCGACTTCGGAGAGGGGCTTGAACAACACATACTCGGCTTCAATATCAAGAATCGGGATCTCCTCGATGAATGCCCCAACATCCTTCGGACTCTTCAGGTAACCTTCCCCCTGCAGGTATTCGTCGATGAATTCTGCGGGTGCGAACGGTTTCATTCCTTCGGCGATGGCTTCTCCCTGCGGATCACCTGCGTTGCCGGTCGACAGGAATCGGCAGAAACCGTCGGCACCGCCCGGGAAGTTGCGATACTGATCGCCAAAGCCGATCCCGGTTCCGCCCCCAAAACAGCCGAAGTTGTTGCGGCTGCAGGCTGCGAGTCTCCCCTTGGCCGCTGCAGCCAGCAGCCAGAGGGTACAGCCCCAGGCCTTCCCCTTGAACATTCTTGCCGATTCCGGCTTGTTGTCGCCCCACAAAATGGCGACCGGCTGATGTGGCAGTTTGACGGCTTCGGCAATTCTGCTTTCCATGGATGGCAACTCCTCCCGTCTGCTCTTCTGATCGCTCGCTAACGTTTATCTTCCTGTCAAAATCCCTTATGCTGCGCACTATAAGTCGGCTGATTCAAAAAATCAAAAGGACGAACTGAAGAGGGCAAACGGTTTAGTGATCCCTTCGCTACTTGAAAATCTGTATTGAATCATTATCTTGTCATGCAGCACCTGCCCCGGCTCTAAAAGGACCACTCCTCCTCCCAGCGGCAGAGGGGACAGAGAATTTAGCAATAAAGGAACCGATATGAATCCAGTCCAGCAACGTTTTTGCCGGCTCAACGCTGCCCTTGGCGAACAGATCCTTGGCCAACAGATTCTGCTTGAGCGTCTTCTTATTGCCCTGCTCGCTGATGGCCACCTGCTGGTCGAGGGGGCTCCCGGTCTCGCCAAGACCCGGGCGATCCGCCAGCTTGGCTATCATCTGGAAGGTCATTTCCAGCGCATCCAGTTTACGCCCGACCTTTTGCCGGCCGACTTGACGGGAACGGATATCTACCGTCCCCAGGATGGCTCATTCACTTTTCAGCCTGGGCCACTGTTCAACAACCTGATCCTTGCCGACGAGATCAACCGGGCACCGGCCAAGGTTCAGTCGGCCCTGCTGGAAGCCATGGCTGAACGGCAGATTACCGTTGGCAAGAAGACCTATCGTCTGGCCGACCCGTTTTTGGTGATGGCAACCCAGAACCCGATTGAGCAGGAGGGAACCTACCCGCTTCCGGAGGCCCAGCTCGACCGTTTTCTGCTTCATGTGCGCATCGATTATCCGGCAGCGGAGACGGAACGGCAGATTCTCAATCTGGCCCGTGCCGAAGCATCAAACTCCAATCCGGCTACGTCCACTGAGGTTGAGAGTGATTCTGCTGGCAAGCTGTCGGTGGCCGAGCTTGGAGAGGCCCGCCAACAGGTGCTTGATCTCTACATGGCGGAGAACCTGGAAGAGTATCTGCTGCAACTGATCCTCGCGACCCGCAATCCGCGCCTTTATGGCGAAGAGTTGGTTGGCGCCGTTCAGTACGGGGCCAGCCCCCGGGCCAGCATCGCCCTCGATCGTTGTTCCCGCGCCCGTGCCTGGCTGCATGGTCGGGATTACGTCACCCCCGAGGATGTTCAAAGTCTTGTTTTCGATGTGTTGCGTCATAGGGTTCTGCTCAGCTACGAAGCCGAAGCGGCCGGCATGACGGTCGATCGCTTTACCGGCGAGCTGATCGCCAGAGTCCCGGTGCCATGACGGTTTGAAGTCGATGTCCTTGCAACCCCACGATTCGCCGGTCTCTATCGATCTTGCCAACCTGATTGCGCTGCGTCATCGCTTGAGCAGCAGCGCGGCCAGGTTGCCGAATCATTTCGCCGCCACAGAGGGGAACTACCTGACTCGCTTCCGAGGCAGGGGGATGGCTTTTGCCGAAGTGCGTGCCTATCAGGCGGGGGATGACGTACGCACCATTGATTGGCGGGTTACGGCCCGGCGCGGCAAGGTTCACACCAAGCTGTTTCACGAGGAGAGAGAACGTCCGGTGATTCTGGCGATCGATTATCGTCGGCCGATGTTCTTCGCCACGCGTGGCTGTTTCAAAGCGGTTCAAGCCTCGCGCCTGGCGGCTCTGCTGGCTTGGCAGGCTCTGGAAGGTGGCGACCGGATCGGAGCGTTCATCTTCTCTGAGCAACATCACCATGAATTGCGTCCGCAGCCTGGAAAAGGGGCCGTCCTGCGGTTGTTGTGCCAGATGGTCGAAAACCCCGCCTGGAAACGTCCTTTGCACCGGCCCTTTGATCCGCAGCAGCGTTTGGCAGAGACCGTTCAGAGGCTGCATCGGGTGGCGCGTCCGGGGAGTCATATTGTGGTGCTCAGTGATTTTGCCCAATGGGACCAGGCCGTGGAAAAGCAGCTTGCCCGGCTGGGCCGCCATTGCGACCTGAGTCTCATCCACTGCTACGACCCTTTGGAAAAGGCTTTACCTCCGGCAGGAGTCTACCGGGTCAGCAACGGGGTCTCTGATCTGACCATTGCTACGGATCAGCAGGCCGGGGATCAAAAATATCGAGAAGCTTTTGCCAGCCATTGTCGTCGTCTCGAAAATTTCGCCCGACAGTATCGTTGTCGTTATCTCGGTCTGCAGACCTGCGACGATCCTTTGACTCTGTTGCAGGGGAAGGGGAGCAGAGCTTAGTCATGTCGGCTGCTGTTTCGATTGATCCGCAGGCGTTGCCTTTGCGTGATATCCATCTGCCAGGACCGGTGAGCTGGTGGCCTCCGGCTGTCGGTTGGTGGTTTGTGGCGGGGCTGGTTCTGCTGCTCGCCATCGCTGGCGTCTGGTGGTGGCGACGCTGGCTTGGCGGCCGTTCTCGGCGCCTGGCCCTGGCCGAACTTGAGCGGCTGGCACAACGCCCGGAGGCTGAACAGCTCGCGGCGCTGTCGTTGCTGTTGCGGCAGGCTGCGCTCTGCTCCTTCCCCAGGGCGGAATGCGCCGGGCTCCACGGAGAGGCCTGGTTGGCATTCCTCGATCGCCCCTTTAAGGATCGGCCCTTTTCTCAAGGAGTCGGCCGCTGCCTGGTCGATGCCCCCTACCGACCGAACTCTGTGATCGATAGCGATGAGCTGCTGGCCCTCTGCCGGAGTTGGCTCAAGCTGCTGCCGTTGGCCAGATCGAAAGGGGTGAGGCCATGATTCATTTCGCCTGGCCCTGGTCCTTTGCGCTGATTGTGCTCCCCTGGTTAGTCCATCGTTTTGTGCCGCCGGCCCTTGCTGCCGAGGAAGCTGCACTGTGGGTGCCCACCCTGGAGCCGTTCAGTGCGGTGCAGCATCAGCGCAGTCACCGTCGAGACCGTCGCTGGAGGCTATGGCTGTCAATCCTCTGCTGGCTTCTGCTGGTTGGGGCCAGTGCCCGGCCGCAATGGCTCGGTGAAGCGGTGGAACTGCCGCTGAGCGGACGCGATCTGCTCCTTGCCGTTGACCTGTCGGGATCGATGCAGACCGAAGATTTCCAGCTTGGCAATCGAATGGTCGACCGCTTGACCGCTCTCAAGGTGGTGGCTGATGACTTTATCGAGGAGCGTGTCGGCGACCGACTCGGGCTGATTCTGTTTGGCGAACAGGCCTATGTGCAAACGCCGCTGACCCTCGATCGCAAGACGGTCAAGCAGCTGTTGAATGAGGCGGTCATCGGTCTGGCGGGCGACAAGACTGCCATCGGAGACGCCATCGGCCTGGCGGTCAAGCGTTTCGAATCAGACGAGGAGCGGCAGCGGGTGCTGATCCTGCTCACCGATGGGGCCAATACCGCCGGGCAGATCTCTCCCCTTAAGGCGGCCGAACTGGCTGCCGAACGCGGACTGAAAATCTACACCATCGGTATTGGTGCAGAGGCGATGGAAGTGCGCAGCCTGCTCTTTTCGCGGACCGTCAACCCTTCGGCCGATCTTGACGAAAAGAGTTTGACGGCTATCGCCGACAAGACCGGCGGTCGCTACTTTCGCGCCCGCAACACCGAGCAGTTGGCAGACATTTATGCCCTGCTCGATCAGTTGGAGCCGGTGGAGCGAGAGAAGGATCTCTATCGGCCTGTGACCGAGCTGTATCCCTGGCCTTTGGGCACGGCTCTGCTGCTCAGCCTTCTGCTGCTCGCCGAACCCCTCTTGCTTGGCCGGAGCAGATCATGAACGCCATCCACTTGCTGCGCCCTGGTTGGGTCATGATCTTGCTGCCGTTGTTGGTCATATTGATGTGGCTCTGGCGTCGCCGCTTGCGCAGCCGCAGCTGGCAGGCCGTTTGTGATCCGGCACTGTTACCGCATCTGTTGTTGGGACGTTCCCGGCGTCGGGCCAACTGGCCGCTCTGGCTGTTGACGCTGGGATATCTGCTCGCTGTCCTTGCCTTGGCCGGCCCAGCCTGGCGTAAATTGCCCCAGCCGTTGTTCCGGCAGCAGTCGGCCCTGGTGATCCTGCTCGATCTCTCCAACTCCATGGCGGCGGCGGATCTCAAGCCGAGCCGTATCGAGCGTGCCAAGCTGAAGGTTGCTGACCTGTTGAGGCTGCGCCGTGAGGGGCATACTGCGCTGATCGTTTTTGCCGGGGATGCTTTTGTGGTGACTCCGCTCACCGACGACAGTCAGACCATCGACCTGCTACTGTCCAAGCTCTCTCCCGCTCTGATGCCGGTGCAGGGGAGTGAACCGCAAAAGGCGATCCAGTTGGGCCTGGAGCTTATGCAGCAGGCAGGTTTGAAACAGGGGAAACTGCTTTTGATCACCGATGAAGACCGTCCCGACCGGGCATTGACCGCAGCTCAAGACGCTGCAGCCAAAGGCTTTGAGCTGGCGGTGATCGGTGTCGGTACCCCGTCAGGAGCACCGATCCCCCTTGCTGGCGGCGGCTTTTTTAAAGACCGGGAAGGTGACCTGGTTCTGCCCAGGCTCGATGAAGACGGTTTGCAAAAGCTTGCCGCGCGCGGCAGCGGGCCATATCGCCAGCTCAGCATTGATGACAGTGATTTGAGCGGAGTTCTGCGGGAGAGCGATCAGCACCGTTTTGACAAGTCCGAGCAGGTTGCCGGTAAAACCGGCCAACGTTGGCGTGAAGAAGGGGTTGTTCTGCTCTGGCCGCTGACCCTGCTCGCAGCGCTGGCGTTTCGCCGCGGTTGGCTGGCTCTGCTGCTGTTTATACTGATCCCGCCCCCTCCTGTGCAGGCCTTGACCTGGCAGGACCTGTGGCTGCGACCTGAGCAACAGGCGGCCCGTGCTTTCGAAGACGGCCAATATGACCAGGCGCAGCAGCTTTTCCAAAGTCCACGCTGGAAGGCCAGTTCTCTCTACCGGACCGGTCAGTTTGAGGAGGCCGCCGAGGTTCTTGAACAACCGGAGACCGCCGACGACTGGTACAACAAGGGGAATGCTCTGGCGCGCAGCGGCCGGTTTCAGCAGGCGGTGCAGGCCTATGAGCAGGCATTGAAACGTGCTCCTGATCACCAGGACGCCGCGGCCAACAGAAAAATCGTCGAAGAAGCGCTGGAGCAACAGCAAGCGACTCAAGGCTCTGATCAACAACAGGGCGGACAGCCGTCTGATCAGGGCGATCCCGGCTCTCGGAAAGGCGACAGCGACTCGCAGCAATCCGCCCAGCAAGATCAAGCTCAGTCTGCGGATCAACCCCGGCAGGGACAACCTCAAGACCAGAGTCAGCAAGAACAACAAGGTTCGCCGCTGCCGCACTCAGAGTCTCAGGACGCTGAGGCAAACCGAACCGGTCTGGAGCAGGTCCCGGCAGGCAGCCCGGGTGAAGATTCTCAGGGCGTTGGTTCCGAGGACAGCCCGGAGCCTCAATCTGTTGCTGAGGGGATATCCGAGATGTCGGACGATGCCCCAGACAGCGAGCAGCAGCGAGCCATTCAGCAATGGTTGCAGCGGATTCCCGATGACCCCGGCGAGCTGCTGCGCCGCAAATTTCTCTATCAATATCGGCAACGTGGCCGGCAGCAGGAGACGGATCGACCATGGTAAACATTTTACGTCTCGCCCTTGTCTCGCTGACATTGATCGGTCTCTGGTCTCAGATCGCCTGTGCCGCCCAGGTCAAGGCTGTGGTCGATCGGCAGAGCGTGGCCTTTGGAGAGAGCTTGACCCTGGAGTTGCGGGTCAACGGCAGCCCCGATGACGACCCTGACCTGGCCCCTCTTGAGCGGCAATGGGAAGTTGTCAGCCGTTCCCAAAGCAGTCAGATCCAGATGATTAACGGCAGCTTCAGTCGTTCGGTCGTTTATTCGTTGGCACTGATGCCTCGTGAAGAGGGAACCCTCACCATCCCAGCGGTCTGCTTCGGTAGCGACTGCAGTCTGCCGCTTAAGGTCCATGTGTCGAGTGAGGAGCAGGGCGTTGACAAAGCCGACAGTCGCGAGCTGTTCCTTGAAGCCGAGGTGGAGCCGAAATCCGTCTATAGCCAGCAGCAGCTGTTGCTCAAAGTCCGATTGCTGCATCGCGTCGACCTGCTTCAAGGTTCATTGACCGAGCCGCAGGTTAACGGCGTCGATGCCGTGGTACAGAAACTGGGGGACGACCTCCACTTCGAAACCCGCCGCAAAGGTATCCTCTACCAGGTGGTCGAACGCTCTTATGCAATATTCCCCCAGACCAGCGGCACGCTCGAAATCTCTCCGCTGCGATTCGATGGCGAACTCAGCCGTGGCACGCAGCGCTTTGATCTGTTTGCCAGTCGAGGGCAACGGCTGCGTAAGCTCACCGAGGCGGTCAAGGTCGAGGTCAAACAGCCTCCCGGCGACCTTGGTGGACGCCCCTGGATTCCAGCCCGTGCCCTCAGCCTGCACGATGATTGGCAAGCCGGGAAGCCACAGCTAACCGTGGGGGAGCCGGCAACCCGAACCCTCACGCTGCGCGCAGAGGGGGTGGCGGCGGCACAGCTGCCAGAGTTGCGCATAGCCCCTCCTGCCGAGTTCAAGGTCTACCCGGATCAGCCGGGGCGTAGTGATGCTGTCGCTGAAGCTGGAGTGACCGGCATGCTCCAGCAGAAGATCGCTCTGGTGCCGACACACCCCGGGCGTTTTCTGCTGCCGGAAGTCGATGTTGACTGGTGGGATGTCAGAGCGGAGCAGTGGCGAACAGCTCATCTCGATGCCATTGAGGTTGATGTCAGTCCTGCACCAGGAACTGCTGTGGCCAACCGTCCTATAGCACCCCCATCGTCGTCGCAGCCCAGTCAGGGGGAGACGGTTCAGGTGCCAGAGGCTCAGAACGAGGAGCCAAGGTTACAGCCGCTTGCTTCAGCAAACGGCCAGCCAGGGATCTGGCCGTGGCTCAGCCTCTGTCTTGGAGTCGGTTGGCTGGCGACGTTGCTTGTTGTCTGGCGACGGAAGCAAAAGCAGCAAAAAGCCGGCGAGGAGCCGCGTTGCGACGCTCCGCTGCTGCGTGAGAAGAATGCCCGCCAAGCTGTTATCGAGGCGGCCCGGAATAATAACGCCCTGGCTACGCGCAGAGCTCTGGTCGTCTGGTGTCAGACTCTTTGGCCCGACGCATCAAGGGGAAACCTGGAAACGCTTGGACAACGCACCCCGCAGTTGCAGAGTGAGATCGATAGACTCAGTCGCAGTCTGTACTCTGCAAACGAAGAGCAATGGATCGGGAAAAAGCTGGTTGAAGCGGTTGAGCAGTGGCAGAAGCTGCGTCTGGCCAGGGATAAACGGCAGCGGCTGCCGAGCCTCTATCCCCACGACTCAGCTTCGCTTAAGTGAGAGCCAAAAAAATAGGGAGCGTGGCTCCCTGTCAGGCAAGTTTAGTGTTAAGCAGTTGTCAAAAGTTGGTGTCAAGACTTCTGATCGTCTCCACCGTCAAATGATTTGTGACTGCAAGGTTGAAATCTTTCTGGAAATTGTTGAGGGCCAACCGGGTCTGTTTTCCGATAATGCCGTCGATCGGCCCGCTATAGTAGCCACCCTTGAACAGTGACCTCTGGATTTCCTTGACACGGCAGTCGGTCATTTCGTTCTGACAGAGCACCTCCATGTTCTCATAACGGTCGTCAGAAATCTTGACCCTCTCTTTGACCGATTGATAGCGGACGGGGAAATTGTCTCCTGGAGGAACGTCAACAGGCTTGGTTACGGCGACAGTGCGATACTGGGCCGGGATGAAGACGTTGGCAAAGCATTCCCCGGTTTCCGCGGTCAAGGTTGTTGCAAGTCTGGCTTCACGCTCGTCAAGCCAGGCCTGGTTGATCGCCAGTTCGTTTTCGTGGCGATCGACAGTCTCTTCGCGCTCTGTGAGTTGCTTGTTCAGTTCAGCAATCCATGCTTCGTTGATGGTCAGCTCATTCTCGCGACGGCTGACCGCCTTTTCTCGTTCGGTCAACTGCTTGTTAAGCTCAGCCAGCCAGGCTTGATTGATGTTGAGTTGATTTTGGCGTTGTTCAAGGTCTTCTGTCTGTGTGACTTGTCCCGGAGTCACAATGTCAGAATCAGGCAACAGACTTTTCCCTGACATTGTTGGCCCCGAAGCACAGGCTGCAAGGACAAGTGCGACAGAGAAGGCGATGAACCATCTGAGTGGCATCAAGGCTCTCATGAGATACACCTCCTCTCGTTGGTTTGATCAGGTCTGCCGAGGGAGGGGAAAAGCGCCTTGCCCGACGAAATTGCTTTGTTACGTCTCCCTCTACCTAAATTAAATATCGCTAAGCCTTTTTGTCAAGTATTTCAGCTCAGATAAAGCTGCTCTTTATCACAACGTTTACAGACTGTTACTATAAAACACGATCTTAATTATATTAAGGTGCGACAAATAATATCGATTTGATTCTATAGCATCGGCTCGACATATTGACATTTCTGTGTGCACTGCCTGATAATAAGGAAAGTTGTTCTTTTTTAAAATGAGGTTTGATTTCAGGCAGAAATTACAAACAGTAGACGAGTACTTACGGGTGATGATGAAACATTTTTTTCTGGTCTTCTTCTCTTTATTGATTGGTGCCGGGCCATGCTTTGCGTCGCCGGGCGCTGATCTGATTTTCAGCCAGGAGGTTTTTGCTTTAACTGCCGCGGGAGAGAAGATGCCGACGGTGGCTGTTGATCCGCTGGAGATGGAGAACCTGAGGCGTCTCGATTTTGACCTGGGTCGTGGCAGGGTCCTGCGGATTGAAACCAACCTCGACGATGCCGAAAAGAGAGGTTTGCCCCGGTTTGTTTCCATGGTCAGGGAGTGCTTTGAGCATATCGAGGCCTCGACGGGGCGGTCCCTTGACGGAGACATTCTGCTCTATCTGATCGGTTTTGATGAAGTTCCTATTTCTTACAGTTTTCAGGCGGCATACTCGGCCAGCGAGCCTTGGCTTGAAGTTCGTCTGCTCATGGTTGAGGAGGGTGAGTTTCTGAGCGGCGGCGAAGCCGCAGACAATGTGGTCGACTTTTTATACGACACCTTGCCGCATGAGCTGGGCCATGATGTTTTGAACGGGATGCGCAACCTCGAGCATGACATTGATGGCAGGACCTCTTTCCAGACCCGCTGGTTCATCGAGGGGGTCTGCGAGTACCTGGCCAAGACCTTCTCCCGTGGTCACACTGCACAGGCGCAACAGCATGGTCTGGCGATGCGAGCTGGCGGGAGCGAACTCCTGACTGATACCCAAGGGACAGCTTTGTTTGGCTGGCAGCAGCAGAATGACCTGCTGACACGTCAGGAATCGAACCGTTATGGGGGGTCGATGTGGGCGATGATGGCCTGGTTTGAGTCGATTCCTCTCAAAGCACTGCTTGATCAGGTTGAATCTGCCGCCCAGCCTATGGATGGCAAAGGGCTGGTTGCGCTTCTGCAGCAGACCGCTGGAATCGCTCCAGATCAGTTACTGACCAGGGCCTACGTAATGGCCCAGCAGAAGGAAAGGCTGCCGGCAATGGCCCGGGCGCGGATTGAGGGGCGTTGAGAATTCATTAGCTCGTACTTGTCTGGAAAAGAAATGGCCCCCCGGTTGGGATGCTGACGATGGTTGGGGGATTGTGGATGCCGATGCGGCACTGAACTCTGCCGCAGGTTCGAACAGTGCGCCGGTCGCCGATGCCGATGCCGATCAGTTGCCCTGCTGGCAGGGATACTGTATGTTGCCCAGGGGGATAAATTCAAAGAGATATGAAGCCGCCAGGTCCCCTCATAGATCTGGCGGCTTTGTCCTTTCAGCTTGTAGTGTTTTCAGGCCTCAGCCCGCCCTCGCTGAGGGAGCGCACGACTTGACCAACATTTCTTAGTATCAAGAGCCCGGAATTCCCATGAGCTGAACAGTGAGCACATAGTTGAGGAAGGGTGGAATCATGTTTACGTTCATTCACGCGGCAGACATTCATCTCGACAGCCCCTTGAGGGGGCTTGAACTTGCCGAGGATGCGCCCCTTGACCAGATTCGCGGAGCGACCCGGAGGGCGTTCGACAATCTGGTGGAGTTGGCGATTGGCGAGCACGTCGCTTTTGTGCTGATTGCCGGCGATCTCTACGACGATGACTGGAAGGACTTCAATACCGGCCTGTTTTTCAACCAGCGGATGGTGCGACTTAAAGAGGCCGGGATCAAGGTCTTTATCGTCTCCGGTAACCACGATGCCGCCAGCCAGATCAGCAAAACCCTGCGCCTTCCCGACAACGTCCATCTCTTCTCCACCCGCAAGCCCGAGACACTCATTCTTGAAGAACTTGAGGTGGCGATTCACGGTCAGAGCTTTGCCAGCCGTTCCGTCACCGAGGATCTGAGCGGCAATTTTCCCCGGGCGGTCGGGAAGCATTTCAATATCGGTTTGTTGCATACGGCGTTGACCGGTCGCGAGGGCCATGCCCCCTACGCCCCTTGTACCCTCGATGGCCTCAAGGCCAAGGGTTATCACTACTGGGCGCTGGGGCATGTTCATCAACGTGAGGTTGTGAACGAGACCCCCTGGATTGTTTTTCCGGGGAATATCCAGGGCCGTCATATCCGCGAAACCGGCTCGAAGGGGTGCACGCTGGTGACGGTTGACGGTGGCGAGGTCACTCAGATCGAACACCAACCCCTCGATGTCTTGTGCTGGCAGCGCTGCTTGGTCGATGTGAGCGATTGTCAGAATGTCGATGAAGTCTATGAACAGACCCAGGCTTGCCTTGAAAAAGCCCTCGCCGCTGGGGATGGACGCCCGGTGATCGCCCGTCTGGAACTGCATGGCAGCAGCCCGGTCCATCAGAAACTGCAGGCGCAAGGGGCCTACCTGAGCGAAGAGTTTCGCAACCTGGCCCTGGATCTCGGCGGCCAGGGCCTCTGGCTGGAGAGGGTGCGTTTCAAGACCAGGGAGCAGCTTGACCTTGAAACCTTCATGCAAAGTGACGAAGCGCTGGGCAGCCTGGTCAAGAATCTTCTTGAGCTGGATCTGGCCGCAAAGAGTCTGCACGACATCGATCCGGAAATCGATGCGTTCCTCAATAAACTGCCACCGGAGCTGCGCAGCGGCGAGGACCCGTTCGATCCGACAGCTGATGAACAGTGGCAGGAGCTCCGCACCGACATCCAGAACCTCCTGGTGGCACAACTGCTGGAGTCGGGAGGTGCCCCGTGAAGATAAAACGTCTCGACCTCAAGGCCTATGGGCATTTTACCGATTGCTCGATCGATTTTGGTTCCGACACCCCAGGCCTGCACATCATCTACGGCCAGAATGAGGCGGGCAAAAGTACCTCGCTGCGAGCCCTGCGGGGCCTTCTTTATGGTATCCCCACCCGGACTCCGGACAATTTCCTGCACGACTACAGTTCCCTGTTGATCGGTGGCCAGGTGCAGAACAGCGATGGCAGGGAGCTGACCTTCTGGCGGCGCAAGAAGAGCAAGGGAGATCTCCAGGACGTTGATTACAACATCATCGACCAGACCGTTTTAGCGGAATTTCTCCACGGTATCGAAGAACCTCTGTTCGAAGCCCTGTTCGGGATCGATCATGAGACCCTTGTCTCCGGCGGCCGCGACATCCTCGAGCAGAAGGGGGACATCGGCCAGGCGCTTTTTTCGGCAGGCGCTGGTTTGTCCTCCTTGCACGGTGTCATCGAACAGATGGAGCAGGAGTGTGAAAACCTCTTCAAGTCGGGTGGCAGTCGGCCCGAAATCAACCAGGCGGTCAAGGCTTACCAGGAGATCAAAAAAGAGATCCGTAACCTGTCTCTCTCCAGCGCGGACTGGAAAGCACAAAAGGAGATCTACGATTCCGCATCGAGAGAACTGGAGCAGGTCGAAGAACAGAAGCGAGCCCTCGGTGCCGAGCTGGAACGGTTGAAACGTTTGCAACGGGCGCTCCCCCATCTGGTCAACCGCCTGGGTCTCAAGGATTCTCTGGTCAGGTTGAACGACTTCAGTCACCTGCCTCACGATTTTTCCGAGCGACTCGATGAGGCTTTGGCCTCGCGCAAGCAGGTCGACAAAAGCGTGCAGGAAGCCTGCTCCCGCAAAGGCGCCCTGGAGGAGAAAAAGCTGGGCATAAGCCTTCGCCACGACATCCTTGACCAATCGGAGTCCATTGACGATCTTCACCAGACACTGGGCGTGCAAAGACAGGCAGCGCAGGATCGTCCAGACATTCACAGTGAACTGATTGAATGCCGGACCAAAGCCGAAACCCTGTTGAACCAGCTGTTGCCCACGCTGGAGTTGTCCCGGGTCGATAAGATCAAGGAGTTGCTCGCCAGAAGGACCACGATTCAGCCGTTGGGCAACCGTTTCGCCGGTCTTGAAAAGGCCTTGTCGCAGACTGAGGCGGGCGTTGAGTCCATTCAGAAGGAACTGGGGGTGATCTCCAGCAGACTGGAAGGGGGCGAAGATGTCGGCCCCTTGCAAGGGTTGAGTGCCGCTATGACCACCGCCCACAAGGCGGGAGACATCGACCAGTCTATCAGAACCCTGCAGCGTGACATCGCCTCGATTCAATCAGAGGCAGTGGCCGCTCTGAAACGCATCGGTTTGTGGAACGGCTCGCCACAAGAGTTGCTTTCGCTACCGCTGCCGTCGACGGCGACCATCGATTCCTTTGTCGAAAAGTATCGCGAGTTAAGCGAAGCCTTGCGTCAGAATCAGCAAGATCGAAAGGGTGCCCAGCAAGATCGCGAGCGGGTTGCACAGGAGGTCGAGGCGATGGAGAAGGCCGGATCTGTGGTCATAGAGCAAGATCTGCTTCGCATCCGGGAACGGCGAGATCAGGGCTGGCAACTGATCAAGCGGGCTTGGCTCGAGTCCGAATCTCTTGAACAGGAAATTCGCTTGTACGATGAGAGTGAAGATCTGCCGGGAGCGTTTGAAAAGGGGATGCACGAAGCGGATGACGTTTCCGATCAACTGCGCGCCTCCGCAGAGCGTGTTCACCAGTACGCCAGCCTGCTTGCTGAGGCCGACAAACTCGACAACCTCAACAACAGGCTGACAGCCGAAACGGATCAGCTTGCCGTGCAAAAGGATCAATTTGAACAGACGTGGCAGGCAAGCTGGCAGAAGTGCCAGATCGCCCCGCTGACTCCCAGGGAGATGCGATCCTGGATCGATCAATGTCATGAAATCATCAGAAGCGTTGGCGAAGGGACGCGGAAGGAAGCGGAGCGACAGTCTTTGATGGAACAGCGCCGGCAGCGTGTTCAAGCCCTTGCTGATGCGTTGCAGACGGTTGGGCAGGGAAAGAATTTTGTCGCAGAAGATCTGAGTGCCGCCCTCGCCTACAGCGGGCAGATTCACGACGAGCTCAAAGCGATTCAGGATCAGCGCCGTTCGCTCAAGGAGAACCAGACGCGCAAGCAGAAGGAGCTTATAGAGGCAGAGCAGCAGCTCAACATGGCCCGGCAGGAGATGGACGCCTGGCAGAAGCAATGGAGCGCTGCCCTTGAAGGGTTCGGTTTGCCGGCCGCGGCTACGGCCGATGATGCCGCCAATGCTCTGGACACCTTACGGACTGTCCTCGATAAGGTTGCCGAGATGTCGGTACTGAAGAAACGCTTGGAAGACATTGATCAACATGCTGAGCGATTTGAAATCTCGGTCAAAGCACTGGTCCGGTCTGTGGCCTCCGAACTGGAGGGTTTGCCCTCGGACCAGGTGGTGGTCAAGCTCCAGGCGATGGTCAAAGAGGCTGAGAAGGACAAGTCGATCCTTGAAAAAATTGATGAAGATCTGGACGCCGTCGCAGAACAAATTCGTCAGGCGCGGGTCGATCAGCACGCTGTGGCCGAGGAGTTGACTGCCTTGCGTGAACTGGCCCGCTGCGACGACGATGAAGGTTTAATCAAGGCGGATTGCTGTTTTCGCAAACAGCAGCAATTGAAGGCTGAGCTCGATTCCGTAGAGGCGACTTTGCTGGGGATCGCCGAAGGTGTCGACCTTGAGGAGTTGGAAGAGCAGCGGCAGACCATCGATCCCAACGAGCTCCCCGGACAGGTGGAGACGCTGTCCCGACAGATTCAGAATGAGCTGGAGCCGCAGATCAAGGCGTTGTCTGAGAAGAAAGGTCGGGCTGACAGTGAGCTTGGCCGGATGGATGGCAGTAGTGATGCGGCTGCCATGGAGGATAAAGCCCAGGCTGCCCTGGCTAAGGTTCGTCGTCTGGCAGATCGGTACATCAGGGTTCGCTTGGGCAACAAGTTGTTGAAAAAAGAGATCGAGCGTTATCGTCAGGAGAATCAGGACCCGATCTTGAAACTTGCCTCCCGTTATTTTTGCGAGCTGACGTTGGCGTCTTTTCCCGGGCTGCGCTCAGATGTTGATGATCGCGGCACGCCGATTCTGGTCGGAGTCTGCCCGGATGGTCGCACCAAGACCGTGGAAGAGATGAGTTCGGGAGCACGAGATCAACTCTACCTGGCGCTACGACTGGCCACTCTCGAGTGGAGGATGGAAAAACACGAGCCGATGCCTTTTATCGCCGACGATATTCTGGTGAATTTCGATGATGAGCGCTCAACGGCAACCTTGAAAGCTCTGGCCGGTTTGGCGAGAAAGAACCAGGTGATCTTGTTCACACATCACAAGCAGATCGTTGAAACGGTTGAATCCCTAGGTATGGAAGGGCATGTGGTCGTTCATCCGCTCAAATCGTTAACCGCAACAACGCAATAACCGCCGTGTTTTCGGAGGACGGTCACGGCAGCCAAGGATTATTCGGGCAAACCAGACGGGCCTGTTCTCCTCGTGCATTTCGCCTTGAGACGTGTCAGTCGATTCGATCAACACAAAGGGATGGGGGGATCATGACAAACTGTTCAAGCGCCAGGTGGCAGACAATCTTCAAGGTTGGCTCAGAGGGTGGTTCACTGACCGTCATGGCAAAAGACGATGGAGAAGGTCGTTGGCAGTTCGCCATGGTGAAAGATGAACAAACCATGAAATGTCTGTGCGAAGAACTCATCGATGATCAGCTCTATTCCTCGGCATGTGCAGACAGTTGGCAGGGGGTGTTAAAAATGATGGACAAATATCCCTGGACGAAACTCTATCCGCTGCAACCGTTTCATGATGAATTCAAAAAGCTTATTTGGGAAGCCGTTGAGGAAAGAGGTGGACACATCTACCGAATCGATGACTGGCAGC
>PKTY01000237.1 GCA_002869725.1 Desulfuromonas sp.
CTCGAGAACCCGATTCGTCTTTTCCAGACGTTCCTCGGCAATTTTCCATTCAAGGATTTCCCAGGAGTAGTCTGCCAGCCTCTGTAATGTTTGGGCATCCCATTCGCTGTAGTCCTTTGGCTTGTTGCCGACTCCGAGAAGTGCCCTGACCTGACCTGAGCGAATAACGGGAACGACGAGTTCCCGAACAACGCGGGCATGCCCTTCCGGCACACCCTTTTTTTGAAGGAGGCTTTCGTTGTCGTTATGAATGACCGCAGTGCGGGTGTGAATACAGTCAGCCCAGGAACCGGCCTGATCAACGGGGAAGTGGTCTCTGAAGTTCGGATTATTACAGAACTCGGCACGGTTACGCTCCGACCATGCCCTTAGCAATAAATGCTGTTGGTCGTCTTCCACGGAGGACAAGAAGCTGACCTGGCTATCGGTGATTAATTCGGCTTTTTGCAGAATGCTGCGCAACAACCTGCCGGAGTCACTCTGCTGGGAATCGTTAACCAACTGCAAGCGTACGGTGAGAAGCAACTCCTCGGTTTTTTGTTCCGTGATGTCCTTATCGATTCCACGGTAGCCAATCAATTCCCCGTCTCTGCCAATAACGGGGGTGCCGCTGGTCGACAAACAGACAAGCCTGCCGTCCTTGTGGTAATTCCAGTTCTGGAAATCCTGGAACGGACACTTTTCCTGCATCACGCCCTTGAAGAAGGCCCGTGCTTTCTGGGCGGACTCCTTGGTCATCAAACTGAAGGGCGTTTTACCGATCATCTCTTCTGCGTGGTAGCCCAGGATTTTTTCGAGTCGTCCAGACGCATAAGTGTATCTCCCTTCTCGGTCGACTTCCCAGATCCAGTCACCGACAGTGGAGGCGACATCCTCGAAGCGCCTCTCGTTATCCTGAGCCCTTAGTAGGGCCGATTTGGTTTCCGTTATATCGATAATGAATCCGCTGAGGCGCACCGGGGTGTCATCGCATAGATGAACGGCCACATCGTCCCGCACCCACATGATTTCACCGTCGGGCTTGACCAACCGGTACTCAAACACATGATTCCGGCGTCGTTTTGTTTCATCCAGGCAGAAGTTGACAGCCTGGTCCCGGTCGTCAGGGTGGATCATCACGGCCCAGTCGTTGAAAGTTCGCCACTGTTGCGGTTCAATACCGAGAATATCGAGAGCCTGATTACCGACGTATGTGAAGCACCCCTGCGAAATATCAAACTCCCACGGCACAGTTCGGGTGGTCTCGACAAGACGTCGGAACTGGGCCTCACTGCTGCGGAGTTTTTCCTTGATGGTTATGGTTTCGGTGATTTCGGTGGCGAGGGTTGCGAAGTAACCTTGAGATGGAGCGAAGGCATCAACGACGAAATGCTTATTAAGACTTGCAGAAAAGTTCTTGTATTTGCCCCCTTCACCGGTCAAGGCGACCTTTCCGTACGTTTCGATCCAGTAAG
The DNA here is from genome assembly GCA_002869725.1 of Desulfuromonas sp. GTDB lineage: Bacteria > Desulfobacterota > Desulfuromonadia > Desulfuromonadales > BM103 > BM103. The sequence continues at coordinate 1,455 of PKTY01000237.1, forward strand.
GTTCGATGTCCGGCAAAAGCTCCTTGACCGTCCTGCCCACGATCTCAGCAGGCGGGATACCCAGCAGTTCGGAAAAAGCTTGGTTGACGTCCAGAAAGCGGTAATCGACAGGCTTGCTCGAATCATCACAAAGAATCTGATGCAGGGCATAAGGCGTCGGTGCTCCCGCAACGATTTCTCGGTAGGATCCTAGTTTCTGTAGCAATGTGTCCACAAAATCCCCCATTCTTACCCAAAAGCGGCAGCTATTTCAGAAACCCAGCATCAGTTGGCGAACTCCGTGTCAGTGCGGCTTGTCAAGGCCGGCAAGCCAAAGGAAACTGAGGTGTATTCACCGGGCTGGCTATCGATAAGAATTCTCCCACAGTGAGACTCAATGACCTGCTTTGCGATACTGAGCCCCAAACCCGTTCCTTCACCTGCCGGTTTGGTCGTGTAAAAGGCATTGAATGCCTTCTCCTGCACCTCTTTTGGAATGCCCGGCCCATTATCCCTTACGCTAAAGCGCACCATGGTTTCCTCGTTCGACACACATTTCTTTATCTCGATATCTATCCGACGAAGAAACTGGTATTTGTGCCCTTTTTTCCTGAGGGCGTGACAGGAATTGTCGATAAGGTTGATCAAAACCTGTTCGATTTGCTGAACATTGCAGCGGGCCGGAGGGAGATTGTCCTCGACAGTCAGGCTGACATCGATATGCTCATCTTCGATTTTCTTATGCAGAAGAGAAAGGGGCGTTTGAATCATCTGCCTGAAATCGTTGACGGTTTCGTACGAATCACTTTGCCTTGCGTAACTGAGAAGATTCCTGACTATTTTTGCAATGCGATCTCCTTCATGAATAATGCGCTGCAAATAATCATATTCTCTAGACCCCTTCGACGAACTATTGAGGACGATTTGAGCGTAATTGATCACACCGTTGATGGGGTTGTTGATTTCATGGGCGATCCCTGCCGAAAGTTCCCCAAGCGTGGTCATCTGCGCGGACTTGATCGCCTGACTCGCTAATTCAATTCGTTCGGATTCTGTCCGGTGGCGGATGACGGCCAGAGCGTACAGGTCGGCCAGTCGTTGGATGTCGCCCAGATCTTTCTCCGTGTAGTCACGAGTTGGGTTGGCTAGGGCGATCTGACCGATTATTTCATCCGCATACTTGACGGGCATCGAAAGAAAGCAGGAGATCGGCACATGCCCTTCCGGAATACCCCCTGATTTGGGATGAGTTTCGGGCTGGTTGCTGAAAAAGCCTTCACCGGTATTAAGAGAATGCCCCCACAGCTTGGCGTACGACCCATCACCACTGACCGGAAAGGCGATTCGCTGCTGGTCATCGCGAACGCGACAAGCCTCACCATACATGGCGGTCAGTGTATGGCCGACATTTTCTCGTGTCTCTCGGTCCAACTCCGAAACATAACCGTGGGCGCTGCCTGTGATCGACTGCGCTGCCCGAAGAACAAACTGAGCGACCTCCCTGATCGACAGATCCGGTGAGATCAAGTGACGACCGAGGTCGGAGAGTATCTGGTTGATTTTCAGCTCATGCTGAAGGTCCCGATCAATTCTCCGTCGATCGATCACAGCATGTGCGCTGGTCAGAAACGAGGTAAGCTGCAAGATGTCGTCATTGTCGTAGTTGCTTTTTTTGTTGGCGACAGCGGCAACCGCGACAATCCTTCCGGACAGGATGATCGGGATCGCCAACACTCTGGTCAACGAAACATGTCCGTTTGGCAGGCCAGTCTTGTTGGCGAGCTCCACGCTGTAGTCATTCGCGAGGAAAGGCTGTCTGGTTCGAACGGCGTTCCCCCAGACGCCCGATTTCGCGATCGGAAAGATCAGAAGTTTGTCGTGTATGGCACATTCGGTCATCGCGGTCTTTGACCAGCTAAAAATGTGCATGACATCTTCGGCGTCATCCAGGAAACCGTAAAATCCGTACTTGCTCCCTGTCATGTCGACAATTTCATCAAGAATGGCATCGCAAATCATCTTGATATCTGCGTCGTGCATCGACGCGATGCTCCACAGTGCTTTCAGGCGCTTGTTCAAAAGCACCTGTTCTTTTTCTATGCGCTTGCGGTCGGTAATATCCCTGATCTGACCGATGGTGTATGAGGGTTTATTCTGCGCGTCTCGGACGAGAGAGACATCGAGAAGCCCCCAGAGGACTTTGCCGCTTCTATGGAGATAGCGTTTTTCGAGCTGGTAGTGTTCGGATTGTCCGGCCAGCATCCTGCTGTAAGCCTCAGCGCTTTCCTGAAGATCATCAGGATGAGTGATGTCATGAAAGCTCATCGCTAACAGTTCTTCAATGGTGTAGCCGAGGAAGTCAGCAAAAGCCTTGTTGGCCTTGGGCAGACCGCCCTTCTGATCGCCGATGACCATGCCGATGGGCGACAGTTCAAAAATCAGGGGAATTTCCTTCTCGATTTCGCGACAGATAAAATTTCGATCCTTCATAATGTAGATTCCTCAGTAGCAAACAGAGCACGAGGTCCGCAACGATTAAGCTGCGGGGAGATCGACGGTGACTCTTGTGAACCGGCCTTCCTCGCTTTCCACGCGAATTTCCCCTCCGTGGTGCTTGACAATTTCGTAGCAGAGCCCCAACCCCAGACCGGTCCCCGAACCTGCCGGTTTGGTGGTGAAGAACGGGTCAAAAATCTTACCGATATGGGCCTTAGTGATCCCCTTTCCAAAATCGCAGATCTCCAGCCGAACGGTCGTCTTTTTATTCTCTACCACCTTGCTTGCCGAGATATGCAGGCGTTTTTCCGGGTCTGCTCCGGGGTATTTGTCATTCAGGGCGTATGCTGCGTTGTTTATGAGGTTGAGGGTGAGCTGCTCCACCTGCTGGCGTTGCCCAAAGATCACAGGAAGTTTCTCTTCAAGGTTGGTTTCCAGGGCAATTCCACTGGCATTTAATTGACTTCTGGAGATCGTCAGGACAGTCTCCAGGCAACCTTCGAGGGACAGTTTTTCGAATGCCTTATCTCCTGGAGAGCAGATCGACATGAGAGATTGTACGATTTTTGCGATCCGCTCCC
>PKTY01000138.1 GCA_002869725.1 Desulfuromonas sp.
ATAAGGATTGACCAAAAGCGCCTGCTTGCCGAGTTGTTCCGCCGCACCGGCAAACTCGCTGAGGATCAGTACGCCACGGTTCTCGACCGAACTGGCGCAATACTCCTTGGCCACCAGATTCATGCCGTCGCGTAGCGGCGTAACCAACGCAATCTCGGCCGTACGATAGTGCGCGAGCAGCTGTACCGGCTCGAGGCTGCGGTAATAGTAGTGCAACGGCACCCAGCCGGGGTCGGAGAAGCGCCCGTTGATGCGTCCCGCCAGCTGATCGAGCAGCGATTTGAGGTCGAGGTAGTCAGGGACCAGGGTGCGGCTCGGCACCACCACCTGGAGCAGACTAACTTTGTGGTGCATGTCCGGGTATTTTTCAAGAGCCCGCTCAAAAGCGAGAAAACGCTCGGGGATTCCCTTGGTATAGTCGAGGCGGTCGATGCCGAGCATAATCTGGCGGCGTTGATAGTTCTCATGCAGGTACCAGGCGGCATCGTCCACCTCCAGGCTCGCCGCTTCGCTGGCAAACTGCTGGTAATCGATACTGATCGGAAAATGTCCGACTTTGATGATCCGCTCACCTCGGCGCAACAGGGTGTAATGACGATGCCGACTGACAACCTTGGTATCGGCGACCAGGCTAGTAGCAGTGTGAACGAAGTTTCGATGGTCGCGCAGGGTCTGGAAGCCGATCAGGTCGTATTCAAGCAGTCCGGACAGCAACTGGTCTTTCCAGGGAAGGCGACGGAACAGATCGGCCGACGGAAACGGGATGTGCAAAAAAAAGGCGAGAGGATGGTCGACACCGAGCTGTCGCAGGTAGTGGGCGACCAGGATCATCTGGTAATCGTGAACCCAGACGAAATCATCGGCACTACAGGTTGACGCTGTCAGTTCGGCAAACTTGCGGTTGACCGACTGGTAGGCTTGGAAATGCTCCAGCTTGAAATGGCCATTGCCGAGCAGGTCGTGAAACAGCGGCCAGAGCGTTTCGTTGGAGAAACCGCGGTAGTAAGCCTCAACCTCCTCCTCGCTAAGCGGCAGTGGAGCCAGGGCATACCCTTGCTCATCAGCGAACTGGCGACAAAGGCGATCAAGAGGAGCGCTCTGGTCACAACCCGGCCAGCCGACCCAGGTCCCGTGATTGGCGCTCATGATCGGGGCCAGTGCCGTGACCAGACCACCCGAACCCGGGCTGATCGTCCATTCGCCCTCCTGTTGGCCGACGACAATCGGCAGCCGGTTGGATACTACCAACATTCGCTGTTTCACGTTTATTCTCCCCTCAATCAACAGCTTTTTGAGTCAGTTCAAGCCACTTCTGCAAAAAGTCGATCAGCTCCTGAGGCGGAACCAGGTGTCCCGTGGCCTCCGTGGCCCGATACTCGTGACGCACCAGAACTCCCAAACCACGCCCGGCAATGGCTTTGAAACCGTCTTCATCGGTCAGGTCGTCGCCGAGGAAAGCGACCGTCCCTCCCGGACCTGCCTCGTCGAGGATCCGGGTCACCACGCTCCCCTTATCGCGCCCAGGACAACGCAGCTCCATGCCGCCGTCGAAAGGGTGCAGTTCAAGGCCATACTCCGCAGCGAACTGAAGCCAGCCATCGGCCACCTTGCTGCTCAGTCTTTGCCGTTCCAGTGGGTCAAGCCCGCGCCAGTGCAGAGCCAACGATGCCGGCTTGACCTCCATTCGGGATGTCAGGCCCTCTGCTTCCAACCACGGCGCGGCCAGATCCAGCCCGCGTCGGGCCTGGGGCGGAAGTTCGACCGGGAATTTCGAACCATCGGGACCCAGACACTCCCAGCCATGACATCCCCAGATTTCCGGTGGAGGGTCGATCGCCAGCAGCGGCAGCAGGTCGTCAATTGCCCGACCGCTGACGATCACCAGGCGTGTGTCGGTCGCTGCTCGTATTTTTTCAAGAAGTTCCCGGATTCCCGAGTAAGGAAAGGCTTGGTCGCGCTCAACGCAAAATGGGGCCAGAGTCCCATCGTAGTCGAGGAGCAGGACCGATGATTTGGCCGTTGCGAGCTTGATCCAGAAGTTGTCGATGGCAGAAAATCGTGACATGGGAGGTCACCACCTGATCGTGCAGGGGTATACCACCATAACACAACAGGCCGCGATTTCAACCTTGCAACTGTTTAAGTCCCTGATATTACGGTGGGTAGATTCAGTCAGGAACGTTCATGTTGGTTTACTGAGCAGCCGTTGGTTACGGCATCAGGACTTTGGAGCCGAGGGTGAAATGATAGACGCTGAAGGCTCCGTTGTTATGCAGCAGATTAATCGTCATTTCCGCTTCACCACTGGAGTATTCCGCTCCAACCTTATACTCGACAATGGTCTGGCTGGCATTATCGACACCCGCTTCGGAATGAAGATGACTGAATCTCGGGGTGTCCAGTTTTTTTAATTCCCCGACCCTGGCGAAGACCTTTACGGTCTCTTGAAGTCGTTCCTCGGAAATTTCAGCCAGAGACTCCGGTGCCATCAAAGGCCGTATCTGCTCGACGTCCCAGCTCGAAATAACGGGCACCACTTTCTGCACGTAGGGGATAGCCTTGACATCGTAAGGTGAGGTCTTGAAACGTTCGTAGACCACCGAACCGATCAGGACAGTGGCGACAAACACCATCCAGCAGACCACCATAATTACAAATTTTTTCATTTTGGGACTTTCAGGTGCCGAACGATCCCCGGAGTCTGCCTGTTGTTTACTGTTCATTCCATAGTCCTCGTGTGGCTGTTTAAAGGTCGATTTCAGCTGACCATTTCCTTGACAGTATCGTCCAGTCAAGTTACTAATTGTTCGTTATTTTAATTGTCTTCATACTTGAATGCAGGCGCTTTCCCAGGGACCGATTATGAAACTTTCCGATTTCTGCAAGACACTCGATGGCAAACTAGCATCTTCACCAGCCGACACCACCCTCCGCCTCTCGGCTCTGGCTTTGCAGCAGGCCTTCAAAGTATCTGAAGACGAAGTGGCTTTTATGAAAATCGACCCGCAAGCCGAATGCCTCTACTTTGTCTGGCCGGCAAAGCTCGGCAAGGCCGGCTGTATTCCCCTGAAGACCAGGGACTCCTTGGCCGCGGCAACAGTCCGTGACAACAGACCTCAACTCAACAACCGCTTTTCAGCCACTTACCATGCTTCGGTTTTCGAACAGATTCGCCTCGATGCCCCGGCCAAAGGGAAAGAGACTGATGAGCCGGCCCGCCCCAAGATCATTCAGAAAATCATGAGCGTTCCGCTGTTCAAGGCGGAAACAGTCGTCGGCGTTGCCCAGGTCTCACGCAAAGGGAATGATGCCAATGCTGCCGGGGGGGATTTTACACCTGCGGAGTTAGACGCACTCAGCGAAATTGCCAAGGTGATTGGCAGTCACATCTGACAGCTGCGTTTCGTGCTGACCAACGGCTGGCAGCGGCTTATTGCAGACGATAACTGATAATTGCCGTTCTATCTTTTTCGAAAAACCCGCTTCGCCGCATCTTTACCAGTGTCACAATCTCTTTCATGCCGTCGTTGTCGGCATCACCTATCGCAAAATCGGCCAGATAACCTTTCTGGCTGACCGTTCGCCAGCTCTCTTGCATGGCGTTTCCATCCCAGGAGAATGCCACCAACCGGCTTGGGCTGTAGCTTCGCAACTGCTTGAGAAACCTCTGCGCTTCGTTCTGTACAACCAAAATTTCGCCGCGACCGTTCTTCAGTATCCTGGGACCAAGGCAGGTTGAGACCACCATGTCTCCTTCGTGTTCAGGTCGATTTTTATAACAACTCTCAGACCCTCCAAAATATTCACCCGACTCCCATAAATATGTTCCAGAGTCATCGATGACCTGAAGGGATTCTGATTCAGTCAGGTGAGCGTAGAAGGTGCCAGTCCCCTCTGAGCTAGGCATGAAACTGTAAAGATCAAGTTGCCCAGGAAGGTTCAGGACAGGCCCTTTCACCAATTGGCCGTCACGCTCTAGGACACGAAAAGGCCTTCCGGCAAAAGCATCCTGCTCCAGGCCTTGAAACTGACCAACGAGCACTTTTTCGCCCGTTAGCCCTTCTGAAACCTTCAGGTACCACCTGATCTGTTCGTTTGTGACCAGATAGTCGCTTCCATTGTACTCGAGCGAAAAGGATGACAACTGCGTTCCGTCAACTGCGGTCAGGTACAGCTCATCGTTGCCGTTCTGATTCAAATCCATCGCGCCCAGGCTGAGGATGCTGATTCGAGCAGGAACATCAACTTCGGCAACCTTCAACAGTTGACCTTCAACCACTCTGGTAATCAGCAGGGCATGTTTGAAGGCTACTGCCATTTCATTGTTGCCATCCTGATCAAAGTCTGACACGACAATTCCAACCGGTCTGTCGCTGAACTCATGATAAAACCAAGCGCTTTTCTGTTTTTTCTGAGTTGGGGTTACGGAGAGATTTTGATCAGTCGGGATGGTCTTTTCTGGCTGGCTGACCATATCGACCAGACGATTAGCGACTTGCTGC
>PKTY01000002.1 GCA_002869725.1 Desulfuromonas sp.
AAGCGCATCCTCAAGACATGATGTCGAGGCGATGGCATGGCTGACCGGACAGACTCCGCAAATACGTTGAGTAATGACTGGGGCGTCCAGAGGGTCCCTTCCAGATAAAATTTGTTCAAAGCCTCGAAACATTTCGCCACTACTGAATGCTTCTGAAACAACCCCATTTTCGATTTTGGTTTCGATCCGCAGATGGCCTTCAATGCGAGTCACCGGATCAATAACAATTTTAGCCATATAATCCCCTTGGTCAGTGTCAACGAGAAACAAGAAAACCCCTCAATACACAAAGGAAATTTCGTGCAATAGAGGGGTTACTCCCTAAAAATTCTCGAGAGAACCTCTCTTCGGAAGCCGGGCTGTCCCGAGCCGGGACCCTTGGCTTTGCGTCACTGGATTGCTCCAGCTTTGCTCTTATCGGAGAGGCGATTAGACATTCATAACGAAAAGTTATTTTATAGTCAAGATGATTATTTTTTAACTTATTGAAAATATTAACGATAAAAACTTACCCGCAACAATGTGCCAGCATAGTCTCAGGAGTAATTTAGGACCAGTCAGCCCTAAAGCTTTATATAAATAGCCCCACAAGCCTCTATTGCAACCTTTTCACAGAAAATCTGTCCAAAGAGATTGTCGTGACGCAGGTCTGACTTATAATTACTTGTAGTCAATGAACATATACACAGGCTTACTTTAAACTATGCTTCTCCCGAGGAAAACATGCATGCCACCTATGAGGTTGCTGAAGTTGTCTTGTTAACTGTCAGTCTTCTGCTGATCGCCTCGCTGCTCCTGCTCGCCATCAAACGCACCAAACTCCCATTGTCAGTGGCACTGGTTGTAACAGGAATCATCATCGGCCAGATTTCGGATGCAGGTCCGCACTGGCTATCGTTGATCATAGGATACGAAATTTCACCGGAAATCATTTTGTATGTTTTCCTTCCAGCGTTGGTCTATGAATCAGCATTCCACCTGAACCTGCGGCAACTCAATCACAACGTGTACCCGGTGATGGGCCTTGCAGTCCCTGGCCTGATCATCTCAACCGGCGTAATCGGGTGGATAGTTTGGATGACTACCCCCATTGACCTGACTTCGGCGTTGCTGCTCGGTTCAATCTTGAGCGCAACCGATCCCGTCGCCGTCATCAGCCTGTTCAAAAAACTTGGAGCACCGCAACGTCTGACGATCCTTGTTGAAGGAGAAAGCCTGTTCAATGATGCCACATCGATTGTCGTTGCCAGGATTATCATAGGCATCATTGCGGCCAACCATTTTTCAGTAGGCCTGATCGTCGACGGTCTCTACTCATTCCTCACTGTGTTTTCCGGAGGACTCCTCGTCGGTCTTCTTTCCGCCTGGCTGATCGGCATGCTGCTTAAATTTGTCGAAAACGATTCCTTTGTCGAAATTTCACTAACGACGATTCTCGCCTACCTCTCTTTTATCGTTGCTGAGGAGATTTTTCATGTCAGTGGAGTCATGGCAACGGTCGCGGCCGGGATCACTATGGGCAACTGGGGACGATCCAAGATCTCTCCAGCGGTTGCCGGATACATGGAGAATTTCTGGGAGTATGTCGCCAGTGTTGCCAATGCCCTGATCTTCCTGATGGTCGGGCTCAGGGTCGATCTAATGGCATTGCTTGAATCTGTTGACCTGTTGTTCTGGGTGATTGTTGCCATGCTTATTTCTCGGGCAATTGTCATTTTCTGCCTGGTTCCGCTTACTGGGCGTATACCTGGGACTGAGCCGGTCGGAAAACCTTATCAGGCTGTCATGTTCTGGGGGGGGCTGCGCGGCGCAATTGCTTTGGCAATTGTGCTCTCTCTCGATGACTTCCCTATGGCTGAAACCTTTGTTGCTTTGGTGATGGGGGCCGTTTTGTTTACCCTACTGGTTCAAGGGACCACGATTGAAAAACTGGTGAGGTTCCTGAAACTCGATCAGCCACCACTCGCTGAAAGGATGGCACGCACCGCAGGGATACTTCATGCGAAGGAGCATGCTCTTAACGCCCTCCCCCAACTCAGAAACGCCGGTCACTTCTCAGGCCGCATTGCTGGCCAGACGGAAAACCGCCTTAAATCCGAAATACGCACACTCAGGGATGATATTGAAGATTTGAGAGCCAGTGAGCTTGACCCTGAACAAGAAAAGGTCTTGCTGTTTTGTCGCTGTTTCGATGAGGAAAAAAGCTTCTACTACGATCTGTTCAGTCAGGGGCACATGTCGGAGCAAGCCTACCGCGATCTGATCTACTCTCTCGACCTTCAAAAAGAGAGTCTGCGTTCCGGTTTGGCGGTGCCCCGCTACACTCTCCACCCCCCCACCAAGCACCCGATTTTCAGTTGCCTAATGCGCTACCTTGACAAGGCCTTCAAATGGACCCCCCTTCCAGAAAACATCCGGGCATCACAAATTGCCCGGGAATACGAGGAAGCCTGGGGAAGAGCCCAGGGGAGCCAGCTGGTTCTGGCTGACCTGGAGAAAACAGAAAAGCGCCAGACCATTCATCACAGAGTCATGGAAGAGGTGGTCAGTTACTACCGCAACTGGTTCACCCATTCCAGAGAGTATCTCGACAACACCGCCACCCAATTCCCTGAATTCGTCAATGCCATGCAGGAACGACTTGCCGGTCGGCTGCTGATCCATGCCCAACGAGAAGTGATTGAAGAGGAGATCCGGTCCGGGGTTATTCCCAACACCGTTGCCGAAAAAATTCTCGAAGATTTAGCTGGGGAGATACGGGTTCTGCGTGGCAAAGATATGCAGAGGCTCCATCTTGAGGCCTCGGAATTACTGCGAAAAATCGAATTTTTCAGGGAAGTTCCCGATGATGAATTCGCTCTGCTGGCTGCCAAGCTCCACCCCTATACGATTCCGGCCGGGCATCTGATTATCGAACAGGGAGACACAGGCGATTCCCTTTACTTGATCAGCCGTGGGGTGGTGCGTGTCTCAAGGCTGATTAATGGCGATCAACAGGACCTCGCGACTCTGATGGCGGGTGATTTTTTCGGGGAAATGGCCCTGCTGCATGCCACTCCGAGAACGGCGACCTGTCGCTCGGCAACACCTTCGGTCCTCTACGAGCTGAGACGCAGCGACTTTGACGAGGTTCGCTCGATCTGCCCTTCTCTTCAGCTGGCCATGGAAAAAGCCGACCAGGAACGCACCAAGGTCCTGGCCTCAATGCAATAGATCAACCGACCCTTGCCAGCTCCAGGCGATTCCCCCATCGCCGGTAAAGTTCTTCGCGCAGTTCGGCTGTTACCGGGTTGGTCAGAAAATCCGGGGTCTGATCGATCCGTTGGAAAGCCGCCTGCCTGGCCTGCTCAAGGACTTTGCCGTCACGCAAAATGTTGGCCACCCTGAAGTCAGGCAGGCCGCTTTGCCGCGTGCCGAGAAACTCCCCGGGGCCACGGATTTCGAGATCAGCTTCGGCAATTTTGAATCCATCACTGGTTGACACCATCACCTGTAGCCGCTTTTCTCCATCGGCACTGCAGCGGTTCGACCTGATCAGCAGACAACTGCCAGGAAGACTCCCCCGCCCGACCCTGCCACGAAGCTGGTGCAGTTGAGCCAGACCAAACCGTTCCGCATGCTGCACAACCATGACACTGGCATTGGCGACATCGATGCCGACTTCAATCACTGTCGTTGCGACCAAAATGTCGATTTGCCGGTCCTTGAATCGCTGCATGATCGATTCTTTCTCATCGGGGCTCATCCGGCCGTGCAGTAAGGCGATTTCAGCCTCCGGAAAAACTTCGTTCTTTAACTGTTCAGCCCCTTGGGTCGCAGCGGCAAGGTCGCTTTTTTCCGATTCCTCAACCAGTGGATAGACCACGTAGGCCTGTCTCCCCTTGGCAAGCTCGTCCCGCAAAAGATCAAAGGCACGCGTCTGGTTCTGTTCACCGATGATCAGAGTTTTAATCGGGGATCGCCCGGGGGGCAGTTCATCGATGACCGACAGCGTAAGATCGCCATAAACGGTGAGAGCCAGGGTGCGGGGGATCGGAGTTGCGGTCATGACCAGGATGTGGGGGTTATCCCCCTTACTGCGAAGAACCGCCCGCTGCCGAACTCCAAAGCGGTGCTGTTCGTCGACGATGCCAAGGCCGAGCTTGTCAAACTCGACCCCCTCCTGAAGCACGGCATGGGTACCGACGACCAGTTGGACCTCCCCTGCCCTGACCGCTTCGAGTATCTCCCGTTTATGGGCCTGTGACATCTTGCTGCGTAGTAACGCTACGCGCAGCCCCAGTTTTTCGAGCCAATGATGAAACTGCAGGTAGTGCTGTTCGGCCAGAATTTCAGTGGGGGCCACCACCGCCACCTGGGTGCGGTTTTCGATGGCTACCAGGGCGGTCATCAGTGCCACCAGAGTCTTGCCGCAGCCGACATCCCCTTGCACCAGGCGGTTCATGGGGTGGCCGCTGGTCAGG
>PKTY01000376.1 GCA_002869725.1 Desulfuromonas sp.
GTCTTCGGCTGACCCTTGGCGATCAGCTGCGAATCGGCGATGATACGTTTAAAATCCGTGGTGTCATTACATCGGAACCGGATCGAACCATCCGTGCCTTCACCCTTGGCCCGCGGGTGATGATCAGCCAGAAGGGGCTGGAAAGTACCGGTCTGATCCAGCCGGGTAGCCTGATTCGCCACGCCTACCGGCTGCGTCTGGCCGACCGCGAACAGGTCGATTCCTTCAAGGAACAAGTGCAGAGAGCGTTTCCCGAAGCGGGCTGGCAGCTGAGAAGTTGGCGCGAAGCGGCACCTCGCGTACGATTCTTCCTCGACCGGATGAATCTCAACCTGACGCTGCTCGGCTTGTGCTCCCTACTGGTGGGAGGACTTGGAGTTTCCGGAGCGGTGAGGGGCTATCTCGGCAGCAAGGTGACCCACATCGCCACCATGAAGTGCCTGGGAGCCTCGGGGCAACTGGTCATGACCGCTTACCTGCTGCAGATTATGCTGCTTGGAGCCATGGCCGCTATCTGTGGTTTGACGGCAGGAGCCGCGACTCCGTTTCTGATTAAGCAGCTGACAGGCAGCCTGCTGCCAATCCCCATCGTACCGGCAGTCCATCCCCAAGTTCTGCTCAAATCGGCGCTGTTTGGGCTGCTGATCGCTCTGATCTTTTCCCTTAAACCGCTGGGAGTCGCTGGTAACGTCTCGCCGGCTATTCTTTTTCGAGGCTACGCCGGGTTCCCCGGTCAGAACCCGGGACCAAAGATATGGATCGCTATCAGCCTGGCAACAATCACTCTTGGGAGTCTGGCGGTTCTCACCAGCAGCGACCGGCGGTTGGCCCTCTGGTTCATTGCCGGCGCCCTGGCCACCTTCGCTCTCTTTCGCCTGGCGACCCAGATCCTGCTTCGTCTCTCCAGTCGTCTGCCCAGACCGAGTAACCCGTCTCTCCGTCTTGGGCTTGGCAACCTCTATCGACGTGGATCAGCAGCGGGCAACGCCCTCTTTTCTCTGGGGCTTGGTTTGACCACCCTGGTAATTGTCGTTTCGATACAGGCCAACCTCAACGATATGGTCACTCAAACCGTCCCCAAGGAAGCTCCGGCTTTCTTTTTCCTCGACCTCCAGACACATCAGGTGGAACAGTTTGAACAGATCGCCCGCAGTCAGCCCGGCGTCAGCAAGGTCGAGCGCTATCCGACCCTGCGTGGCCGCATCGTCGCCATCGATGGGGTGCCGGTCGAACAGGCGCAGATCTCCCCCGATGTCAAGTGGGCGGTGCGTGGCGACCGTTTCCTGAGTTACGCCGGGGAAATACCGCCAGAGACCGAAATTGTGGCCGGCAACTGGTGGCCAACAGACTACAGTGGCCCAGCTAAAGTATCGATTACGGCCGACATTGCCAAAGGCTTCGGGGTTTCGGTCGGTGACAGTCTAACCGTCAATATCCTGGGGAGAGAGGTGACCGCAGAGATTTCCAGCCTGCGACGGGTCGATTGGTCGACCCTGGATCTGAACTTCGCGATTCTTTTTGCACCAGGCACTCTGGAGAATGCGCCCCAAACCCATATCGCCAGTCTGCACCTGCCTGCCGAGAACCAAGAGCAAGCCTTTCGCAGCATCACCGGCACGTTTCCCAACCTATCGACCATCAGTACCCGCGAGGTGCTGAAGAACGTGACCCGGGCCCTGGAGCGGATCGGCACAGCATTCCAGGGGATGGCCGCTATTGCTCTGATTAGCGGGTTTCTGGTGTTGGCCGGTGCGGTTTCAGCCGACCAGCACCGACGGATTCACGATGCCGTGATCTTCAAGGTGTGTGGCGCAACTCGCGGCAACATCATCGCCTCGTTTACTGCAGAGTTTTTGCTAATCGGGCTTGCGGCGGGTATCATCAGCGCCCTGATCGGCAGCCTGGCTTCCTACGGAATTACCGAAGGTCTCTTAAAAATCGACTACCAGATGCACCCGACTTTGATCGGACTGACCCTGCTGACCGGGATCACCCTGACTCTGTTCCTCGGCTTGCTCGGCACCTGGAAGGCCCTCGGCCAGAAACCGGCTGTCTATCTGCGCATCGACTGAATTTCCTAACGCGTATCTATCCGGAGTTTGTAGCCGGATGAACTTGTCTCTGGAAATGGACGACCCCGCCTGCTAAGATGCATCATCAGGTTTCTTAAGGAGATCATACATGGCCAGAACCCCAGCGATCGACCCGGACTGCTGCATCGGCTGCGAAGTCTGTGTGCAACTCTGCCCAGAAGTGTTCCGCATGGAAGAGGACGATGATGGCAACGGCCATGGCCACGATCACAAGTCGATCGTCTACAACCCGACAGGCGCTGTGGAAACTGCCATTGAACAGGCGATGGACAACTGTCCCTCGGCCTGCATCTACTGGGAGTAGCGTTGTCCAGGGGTTGGTGAGACTTTCTCTTCGACTGACTGAGCGATTTTGAAAACGTTATGCACTGCTTGATGGTCCTGCTTCTCTCCTGCCTGCTGTTGGCCGGTTGTTCGACTGGCAAGGGGGGAGTCCAGACCGGATCGGTTCAGCAAAAAGTGGGGATGCACATCGATGCCCTCCTTGGTTTTGCCATCGAATACCCCCTTGACTGGCCCAAAGAACGCCTACTTGACCGGGCTGACGACCGCGGACGAGTCATCTGGAGAGATCCAGGCAATGAGCAGATCACCTTCCTCGTCGGTTCCGCACCCCGTAAGGTCCTGCCAGGGGAGCTGGAACGGGCGATTGACCGACTTCCGGGGTTCGAAGCGACTCTTCGCGAAGGAGTCGCTCTGCCAGCCGGCCAGGCAGAGCACCTCATCGGCTACACCTCTTCAGCCGTCCACAATCTGTGGCTGTTATACAGCGCCACCCACAGTTTCCTGATCCACTTTCAATCTCCTCCCGAACTCTTCGATCAATGGCTGTCAAGTCAAGATGATATCATAGAGTCTTTGGTGATTCTGGAGCCGGATTATGCACCCCCTGCAACTGATTGAGCAGACCTACCATGTGCATGACAAGGCTCGCCAGATCCTGGTCGACCACTGCAGACAGGTCGCGGAGTTGGCCACAGCCATTGCCCGCAAGCTGCACGCTGAGACTGAACCGGTGGATTTAGCTCTGGTCGAGGAAGCCGCCATGCTGCATGACATCGGCATGCTCTATACCCAAACTCCAAAACTGGGCTGTTTCGGAACCGCACCCTACATGGCCCACGGCGTTCTCGGTGCCGAATTGCTGGCCGCCAGAGGCCTGCACCAGCATGCCATGATTTGCGAACGGCATATCGGGGTCGGTCTGACCGCCAGGGATATTCAGGCTCAAGACTTGCCCCTGCCGCTGCGCGACATGACTCCGCAAACCGTTGAAGAGCAACTTGTCGCCTATGCAGACCTGTTCTTCTCCAAAAGCCACCCTCAAAAGAAATCCCCGGAGCAGGTACGCTCTTCCCTGGCCCGTTTCGGTGAAGAGAAGGTGGCCATTTTCGATGACTGGCACCAGCGATTTGCCTGGTAACAGCACCAGACACCGGTCGTCAGGTCAGGAACAAAAATTTGGAAGTCTGGTTCAGGGAACTCCTGACATCCCTCCCCGGTGGGGCTACGCTGGCCCTGGCCGTGTTCATCATCGCTTTCCTGGAAGCACTGGTGGGCGTCGGCCTGATCATGCCGGGAAGTGTGTTGACCGTGTTCAGTGGCTGGCTCGCTTTTCAGGGAAAAGCGCCGCTTTTCGAGATCATACTGGCTGCTGCCATGGGGGCCCTGTGCGGCGACCTGCTCAGCTTCTGGGGAGGAGCACGCCTTGGCCCCACCCTAAGAAGACACAGGCCCCTGCGCAGTCGCCAGGAGCTTCTACGCCTGGCGGAAATCTTCTTCATCGAGCATGGAGGCAAAAGCGTTTTGATCGGCCGCTTTATTGGTCCGATCAGGGGACTGGTCCCCTTCATCGCCGGTGCCGGCCAGATGGCAGTACGTCCTTTTTTCTGGTATTCCGCTCTCAGCGGACTGCTCTGGGGAATCAGTTATCCCGGACTCGGCTACCTGGGCGGCAGCAGCTGGCAGCAGGCTGAAACTCTGATCGGCCGCATCGGTTGGCTGACCATGCTCGCTTTTGCCGCCGGCGTAACGGTCTTGTCAATCCGCAGGTATTTTCTGCCCAAGCGCTGATGTCAAAATATTCACGTATGCATTCTCCTCCTCCCCTCCCCTGATGGGAGGGGACTGAGGGGCGGGTGAGGATTACAATTGAACTATTTACCAGACCACAACTGGCAACAATTCGAACATGAGCACGTTTGGCACCCCTACGCCAAACTCGAAGGAGCCGATCCGGTCTATGCCGTAAAAAGTGCTTCAGGAGTGCGCCTGACTTTAGAAGATGGTCGCCCGTTGATCGACGGCATGGCCTCTTGGTGGTCGGTGATTCACGGCTACAACCACCCGGTTCTTAAC